>NZ_JBBBEM010000019.1:0-2719 GCF_037154035.1 Kineococcus sp. G2
CATCAAGGCCACCGAGAAGCCGCGCGAGTCCGTCCTGGACGGCATCCCGCTGCAGCTGCCGGCGCTCGCCCGCGCCGACAAGGTCCTCGGCCGCCTGCAGCGCGCCGGCCTCGCCGAGCCCGCCGGGGCGCAGGAGCCGGTCGGCGAGGAGGCGCTGGACGAGGAGGTGGTGGGGGAGCGGCTGCTGGACCTGGTGCACGCCGCGCACGCGGCCGGGGTGGACCCCGAGGCGGCGCTGCGCACGGCGACGCGACGGCTGGAGCGCGCCGCCCGCGAGCGCGAGAGCGCCGCGGGAGCTCCCCGGCGCTGAACCCGATCGGTAGGGTCGGGCGCCGTGACGACGACGCACGTCCTGGCGCTCGACATCGGCGGCACCAAGATCGCCGCCGGGCTGGTCTCCCGCACCGGTGAGGTGCGCGCCGAGCGGGAGGTGCCCACCGACGCCGCCGACCCCACCGCGGTCGGCGCCGCCCTGGACGCCCTGGTGGACGACGTCCTCGCGCACGCGCTCGAGCACGGCCTGGAGGTCGCCGACGTCGTCGGCATCGGCTCGGCGGGGCCGGTCGACACCGCCGCCGGCACGGTGCACCCGGTGAACATCCCCTCCCTGCGCGGCTTCCCGCTCACCGCGGCGGTCGCCGCCCGCGCCGGGCGCGCCCTGGGCCGCCCGGTGCACGCCGCGCTCGCCCAGGACGGGCAGTGCTTCGCCGCCGCCGAGCAGTGGGTGGGCGCCGCCGCCGGCGCGCCCTCGGTGCTCGGCGTGGTCGTCTCCACCGGCATCGGCGGGGGCGTCGTGCTCGACGGGCGCATCCTCACCGGCAAGAGCGGCAACGCCGGGTTCATCAGCCACGTCGGCGTCGTCCTCGACGGCGAGCGCCTGCCCGGCTCCGGCGCCCTCGGCGTGGTGGAGGCGTACGCGTCCGGCCCGGCGATGGTGCGGGCGGCCCGGGCGCGCGGCTGGCGCGCCGGCGAGGCCGCCGACGCGCGGGTGCTGACCGCGGACGCGGCCGCCGGGGACCCGGTCGCGCTGGAGGTGATCGCCGTGGGCACTCGCGCGCTGGCCTCGGCGTTCCTGTCGGCGGCCGCGCTGTTCGACCTCACCGACGTCGTCGTCGGGGGCGGTGTCGCCGCCTCCGGTGAGGTGCTCATGGGGCCGCTGCGGGCGGCGTACGCGGAGCTGGCCGTCTACCCGCACCTGGCGGACGTGCGGCTGACCGCCTCGCAGCTGCCGCGCCTGTCCGGCCTGCTCGGGGCGGGCCGGCTGGGCTGGCAGACGCTCTCGGGGTGAGCGCGGCGGCGCCCGCTAGGCTCGGGCCGACCGAACAGCGGACGAACGAGCAGTAGGAGTGCGCGTGGCCACCATCGAGGCCGTCGGAGCTCGCGAGATCCTGGACTCCCGGGGCAACCCCACCGTCGAGGTCGAGGTCCTCCTCGACGACGGAACCTTCGCCCGCGCGGCCGTGCCCTCGGGCGCGTCCACCGGCGCCCACGAGGCCGTCGAGCGCCGCGACGGCGACCAGGGCCGCTACCTGGGCAAGGGCGTCGAGCAGGCCGTCGAGGCCGTCATCGAGGAGGTCGGCCCGGCGCTGGTGGGGCACGACGCCCACGAGCAGCGGATCGTCGACCAGGCGATGCTCGACCTGGACGGCACCCCCAACAAGGGCCGCCTGGGCGCCAACGCCGTCCTGGGCGTCTCCCTCGCCGTGGCCAAGGCCGCCGCCGCCTCCGCCGACCTGCCGCTGTTCCGCTACCTGGGCGGCCCCAACGCGCACCTGCTGCCCGTGCCGATGATGAACATCGTCAACGGCGGCGCCCACGCCGACACCGGCGTCGCCATCCAGGAGTTCATGATCGCCCCCGTGGGGGCGGCCTCCTTCCGCGAGGCGCTGCGCTGGGGCGCGGAGACGTACCACGCGCTGAAGTCCGTGCTCAAGCAGCGCGGCCTGGCCACCGGCCTGGGCGACGAGGGCGGTTTCGCCCCGGACCTGCCCAACAACAAGGAGGCCCTGGACCTCATCGCCTCGGCGATCGAGAAGGCCGGCTTCAGCCTCGGCACCGACATCGCGCTGGCGCTGGACGTGGCGGCCACCGAGTTCGTCGCCGACGGCGGCTACGCCTTCGAGGGCTCGACCCGCTCCGCGGAGTGGATGACCGGCTACTACGAGGGCCTGGTCTCGGAGTACCCGCTGGTGTCCATCGAGGACCCGCTGGGCGAGGACGACTGGGAGGGCTGGCAGCACATCACCACCGCCCTGGGCGGCAAGGTGCAGCTCGTCGGCGACGACCTCTTCGTCACCAACCCCGAGCGGCTGCGCAAGGGCATCGACCTGTCCGCCGGCAACTCCATGCTGGTGAAGGTCAACCAGATCGGCTCGCTCACCGAGACGCTCGACGCCGTGGACCTGGCGCACCGCAGCGGGTTCACCACGATGATGAGCCACCGCTCCGGTGAGACCGAGGACACCACCATCGCCGACCTGGCGGTCGCGGTGGGCTCCGGCCAGATCAAGACCGGCGCCCCGGCCCGCTCCGAGCGCGTGGCGAAGTACAACCAGCTCCTGCGCATCGAGGAGGAGCTGGACGACGCCGGCCGCTACGCGGGCGCCTCCGCCTTCCCGCGCGCCGCGCGCGCCTGACGCGTTCCGGCCCGCTCCCGGGAGAAGCTGTCCCCATGGCGTCGCGACGTCCCACCGCGCCCCGCACCGCCCGCCGCACGGCG
>NZ_JBBBEM010000020.1:0-120630 GCF_037154035.1 Kineococcus sp. G2
GCCGCCTGCTGGACGACCTCGACGAGTCCGCGTCCTGAGCCCCTTGACACCGATCACCCACATAATGCCGATGAGCACGCGGTGGATGGCCGCAGGCGTCAGGATGAACCGGTGACCAGCTCAGACGAGATGCGCGCGGCACAGGGCCCCCGCCGTCGCCGCTGGCACCAGCGTCCCTTCCTGCTCCCTCTCCTCCCGCTGTTCACCATCTGGGTGGCAGCCCACTTCTACGAGATCCCGCCTGTCGTGTGGGGCCTGCCACCCCTCGTCGCCACGGCGTGCTCGGTGAGCCTCAAGCGAGCACGCCAACGCGAGCAGGCTCGTCGTGTCGCCGCCACGTCGGTGTGAGGCGTCGAGCGTCACCAGTCGACTTCACGGTCACGGCGCTGTCGTGGACGTCCGCATCCGGCGCCGTCCACGCTGTCCCCAGGTGCGAGGTGTCCCCTCGTACCGACCGCGCGGTGAGGTCAGCGCCAGTAGTGCAGCGTGCTGCGCCGTTGCCCGTCGCTCACGGTGGAGCTGAGGTTGTGAACCCGGCTGGCCACCTCGTTGGCCATGTCTTCGGTGTCGGTGTCCGAGCTCTCGGCGTAGGCGGTGAGGTTCGTCCTCAACAGGTGCACGTCGTCAGTGCCGTCGTGGAAGACGACATCGAGAACTACCGCGCCGTCCAGGAGACGGTGGTACCGGGTACCGAGCACCTCGGTCCGTGGATCGTGCGCCACCTCCAGCAGCGCTTCGACTCGCCGGCGTACGGCTTCGACGTCGATCAAGAACCCCCCTGCACCGCTCACTCGCACATCACCACGCCGCGCCGTGCACCTCAGTCGTGCCGCCGGCCGAGGCGTCCTCCTGCCAGTGGGCTCGGTGAGTTCGGCAGCTCGGCGACGCCGGCCGGACAGCGACGCTCGGGAACGCGACCACCTCGCGCACGGGGTGGCACGGGCGTCCGCGCCGGCTCACCCCTCCGTCTGCGCCCCCCGCCGGCGGATCACGTCCGCCTCCTCGCGCTCGGGTCCGAAGACCCGGAAAACCCGTTGCCGCTCCCCCACCGGCGGGCGCACCCTCGTGCCGTCCTGCCGTCCTGCCGTCCTGCCGTCGACCCGAGGAGGCCCGGGTGCTCGCCTGACGTGCCCCGCACCCACGGACCCGCGCCGCCGCGCGCGGTCCCGAGCGACCACGTCACCAGGAGCCCCCGTGCCGACGAACCCCCTCACCGACCCGACCCCGCGCCCCGCCGTGTCCACCCGGACGACGACGGGCGCCACCACCTCCCTGGCGTTGCGGGAGGTGACGAAGACGTACGACCACCGCGTCGTGCTGGACCACCTCACCGCCTCGATCACCCCCGGTGCGGTCACCGGGGTGATCGGCGAGAACGGCTGCGGCAAGTCCACGCTGCTGCGGCTGCTGGCGGGCGTGGAGGAACCCGACAGCGGGCACGTCGTCGCGGTGGCGAGCGCCGGTCTGGCGCACCTGCCGCAGGAGCCGGCCGCCCCGCCGTCGTGGACGGTGCAGCGGGTGGTGGACGAGGCGCTGGCCGGCGTGCGCCGGCTCGAGCGCCGCCTGCGCGAGCTGGAGGAGGCGATGGCCCGCGCCGGTGGTGCGGGCGACGGGTCGCCGGAGCTGGACGCGCTGCTGACCGAGTACGGCGAGGTGAGCACCGCGTTCGAGCTGCGCGACGGGTTCTCGGCGGACGCCCGCGTCGAGCGGGCCCTCGCCGGTCTGGGCCTGGCTGGGCTGCCGCGCGGGCGCTGCCTCGGTGAGCTGTCCGGCGGGCAGCGTTCCCGGCTGCACCTGGCGGCGCTGCTGGCCGCCGACGCGGAGGTGCTGCTGCTGGACGAGCCGACCAACCACCTCGACGACACCGCCGCCGGCTGGCTGGAGCAGCACCTGCGCACCCGCCGCGGCACCACCGTCGTCGTCAGCCACGACCGGGAGTTCCTGGACCGCACCGCCGGTGAGCTGATCGAGGTCGACGCCGGGCGCGCGGCCCGCTACCCCGGCGGGTACGACGCCTACCGCGCCGCGAAGGCCGCCGAGCGCGCCCGCGCCGAGCAGGAGCGCGCCGCGTGGGAGGAGGAGGTGCGGCGGTTGCGCACCACCGGTGACGCGGCCGCCCGGCGGGTGGCGCACGACCGCCCGCCCCGCGACGGCGACAAGATGCAGTACGACTTCAAGGGCGGCCGGGTGCAGGAGTCGCTGGCGGCGCGCGTGCGGGCGAACGCCGAGCGGCTGCGGCGGCTCCAGGCGGCGGAGGTGCCGTTGCCGCCGGCGCCGCTGAGGTTCACCGCACCCGCCGGCCTGCACGCGCGCTCAGGGGCGCACCTGGTGGCCGAGGGCGTCTCGGTCGCCGGGCGCCTGGCCCCCACCGACCTGGACCTGCGGACCGGCACCCGCCTGCTGGTCACCGGTGCCAACGGCAGCGGGAAGTCGACGCTGCTGGCCGTGCTGGCCGGGCAGCTGCCCCCGGGCACCGGCGCGGTGCGGGGTCGCGCCCGCGTCGGCCTGCTGCCGCAGGACCCACCGGCGCCCGTGCCCGGGCAGGACGTGCTGCGCGCCTTCGCCGCGGGCCGGCGCGGCGGCGCCGAGGAGCACGTGCACCGGCTGCTGACGCTGGGGCTGTTCACCCGCGACCAGCTGGGCGTGCCGGTGGCGCGGCTGTCCACCGGGGGCCGCCGGCGCCTGGACCTGGCGCGGCTGCTCGCCGACCCGCACGACGTGCTGCTGCTGGACGAGCCGACCAACCACCTCGCCCCCCGGCTCGTCGAGGACCTCGAGGAGGCGATCGCCGCGTTCGGCGGCGCGGTCGTCGTCGTCAGCCACGACCGGCGGTTCCGGGCCGGCTGGCGGGGACACCGGCTGCACCTGGAACCGCCGGCACCTGGACGGGGCGCGGTGCCCGGGGGCGGCGCGGCAGCAGCAGGACGGTGAGCGCCAGCAGCGAGACCGGGCGGGTCAGCGCCAGCAGCGCGCCGCCCGCACCGCCGAGGTCCGCGGCGGCCTGCAGCACCGGCAGCAGCCACGGTGCGAGCGCGGCCAGGACGAGAGCGCGCACCCGCCCGGGCGCGGCCACCGCCACGACCACCGCCGCCAGCGGCGCCGCGAGCGCGTGGTGGCTCCACGTCACCGGCGAGACCAGGCAGGTGACGACGCTGACGAGCAGGCCGAAGCGCAGCCGGGCGGCCGGCTCGCCCCACCCGGTGCGGCGGGCGGCCACCGGCACGAGCACCAGCAGCGGCACCGCGGCCGCGAGCGCCAGCGCGGAGGCGGCCGCCTCGCCCAGCCCGGCGTGCGTGAACGCCCCGGCCAGGGAGTTGTTCGAGATGGTGTCCGGCGCGGCCACCCGCGAGGAGTCCCACAGCAGGTCGGTGAAGTAGGAGCGCCAGGACGCCGGGGCGACCAGGGCCCCGGCGAGGGTGAGCACGGTCCCGGCCACGGCCACCCGCACGGCGAAGCGGCGCGCCGCCGGGGCCGCCGCGGCGGCCACCACCAGCGCCGGGGTCACCTTCACCGCACCCGCGAAGGCCGCGAGCACCGCCCCGCCGCGGCCGCCGGCCAGGCAGCCCAGGACGAGGGCGGCCACCACGAGGGGACTGACCTGCCCCAGCACGAGCGCCTCCCGGAACGGGTCGGCGACCAGCAGCGCCGCGGCGCCCCAGCCGACCGCGGCGGCCGGTGCCCGCACGGCCCGCAGGGCGAGCACCGCGAGCACCAGGGCGGCCGCCACGAGCAGCAGCCGCCACAGCAGCAGGCCGGTGCCCGGCGGCACCAGCAGCAACGGGGTGAACAGCGCCGTCGCCAGCGGCGGGTAGACGAAGTAGTGGCCGCGCTCGGTGACGCGCGCGTACGGGTCGGCACCGGCGAGCAGGTCGGCGGCGCCGTGGCGGTACACCGCCAGGTCGTAGCCGGGCTGCCACGCCTGGTCGCCCCACCCGGTGCGCAGCGCGAGCGCCGTCCACGCCAGGGCCAGCGCGACGGGCGCGGCGGCCCGCAGCGCCGGCCTCACCGCGACCCGGCCGCCGAGCGGTCCGGGAACACCAGGGAGCGGAAGGTGAAGAAGCGGAACACCATCGCCAGCGCCATCCCGAAGACGTTGCCGGAGAGGTTGTCGGCCAGGGGGCTGGTCCAGCCGAGGCCGTAGTGGGTGATCACCAGGCACAGCAGCTGGATGCCGGCGGCGATGACGCTGAGGAGGAAGAACATCGCGTACTCGCGCCACGGGTTCTCGCTGCGGCGGTCGCGCCAGGTGTAGTAGCGGCTGCCGAGGAAGGCGATGGCGATGGCGACGACGCTGGAGACGACCTTCGCCCACGCCGATCCGACGCCGGAGAAGATCAGGGCGTTGAACACGATCAGGTCGGCGAGGTACGCCAGCCCGCCGGAGACGAGGAACCGGAACACCTCGCCGCCGCGCTCGGAGGCCAGGACGCGGCGCACCGCTCCCACGGCGCCCCCTTCCGCGCTCACAGCCACACCGCCAGCAGCAGGGACGCCACCCACAGCAGCGCCAGGACCAGCAGGACCCGGTCGTGCAGGGCGATGTCCTCGGGTTCCTCCGCGGCGCCGCGGTCGACGTCGACGGCGTAGCGCAGCACCGCCAGCACGAACGGCACGAGGGAGACACCGGCGACGGGGCTGCCGCCGTTCTGCCGGCCGAGGACCTCCACGGCCCACAGGGCGTAGGTGGCCACCGCGATGGTGGCGGCCAGCGTCCACACGAACCGCAGGTAGGTGGTGGAGTACTTCTGCACCACGCGGCGCACCGGCTCCCCCGTCAGCTCCCCGCGGCGGGCCTCGCCGTAGCGCTTGCCGGCCGCCATGAACAGCGAGCCGAACGCGGCGGTGAGCAGGAACCAGCCCGACAGCGGGATGCCGCCGGCGGTGCCGCCGGCGAGCATGCGCAGCAGGAACCCGGAGGCCACGCACCCCAGCTCCAGCACCGGTTCGTGCTTCAGGCCGAAGCAGTACGCCAGTTGCACGGCGAAGTAGACGCCCAGCACCAGGCCCAGGGACGGCTGCCACAGCACCCCGCAGGCGATGGCGGCGGCCGCCAGCACCACCGCGAGCACGACGGCGGTGCGCACGCCCAGCTCACCGGCGGCGATGGGCCGGAACCGCTTGCGCGGGTGCGCGCGGTCGGCCTCGACGTCGCGGGCGTCGTTGATGAGGTAGATCGAGCTGGAGATCAGGCAGAACAGCCCGAACGCGACGGCGACGCCCACGAGGGTGCCGCCGTCGACCTGCGCCCCGGCGGGGAACACCGGCGCCAGGACGAGGACGTTCTTGACCCACTGGTGCGGGCGCATCGCCCGCAGCCACGCCGGCAGCTTCGAGGAGGTGCCCTCGACGCGCACCGGGGCGCCGGTGTCCTCGCGGGCGCCGCTCACGGCCTCCCCCCGCGCTCGGCGAGCCGGCCGGCGGCCGAGCGGACGGCCGCCTGCGTCAGCGCGCCCAGGGCGGTGCCGGCGGCGACGTCGGAGGGGTAGTGCACGCCCAGCACGAGGCGGGAGAGCGCCATGGCCGGCACGAGCGGCCACGTCGGCACCGGCAGCAGCGGCGCGAAGGCGAGCGCGGCGGCCGTGGTGGAGGTGGCGTGCGAGCTGGGCATGCTCCATCGGCTGGGCACCCCCACCCGCACGTGCACGCGGTGGTCGACGGGGCGGTGCCGCCGCGCGACCCGCTTGAGGACCACGCTGGCGCCGTGGGCGGCGACGACGGCGGTGGTGGCGACCACCCAGTCGCGGCGGCGGGGGCGGTCCACCAGGGCGCCGAGCGCGCCGATCCCGATCCAGGCGGCCGCGTGCTCGCCGGCGTGGCTGAGGACGGTGGCGGTGCGCACCGCGGCGTCGCCGGGAACGTGCTGCTGCACGAAGCGCAGCGCGGCGAGGTCCGCGGCGGCCAGCGGGGAGGCGGACGGCGGCGCCTCGGGGGCGGCGGGCACCGGCTGCTCCTGCGCGGTCTGCTGCGGGCCGCTCACTGCTGCCCCGCCGGGAGCATCACGATGCTGCTCAGCGGCATCGCCCAGGTGGTGGTGATCGGCCACCAGGTCGAGCCGGGCGGCTCGGTGCCGCGGTCGTAGCGGAACAGGTCGTAGGCCACGGGCACGGGCTCCGGGTCGTCGCGGAAGCGGTAGTTCAGCTCGAGCAGCTCGCGCACCACGCCGGAGGAGCTCTCCAGCGCCGCGTCGATCTGCGGCTGGATGCGGCCCGGGTCGGCGAACTGGTCCACGACGCAGTCGCAGGCGTAGGCCAGGTGACCGATCTCGCCCGGGGAGGTGACGTAGCGCGGCCCGCCCTCGGCGGCCAGGCGCGCCTCGACGTCCTCGGCGATCTCGTCGTACTGCGCCGGGGTGGCGAAGTTCGTCTGGACCGGGGCGATGGGCCACGGGGTGCCGTGGCGCACGTCGGCGACGCCGCTGACGACGGCGATCGCGGCGGCGGCCACGAGCGCGCCCCAGCCGACCGGCCGCAGCGGCGAGGACGCGGCACGGCCCCAGCAGGCACCGACTGCGGCTGCGGCGACGATGGTGGTGGTGCCGACGAGGATCGAGTAGTACCAGTGGTACGGCGGCACGCCCAGCACGCTCAGGGCCGCGTAGTGCGCGGCACCGCCCAGCCCCAGCGCCAGCCACGGCACGGGCCGCAGCGCCGCGCCGGCGGGGTGCGCGCCGGTGGCGGTCACGTCCACCGCGTCCACCGCGCGGCTGCGCGCGTGCAGGGCGAACCCGGCCAGCACCAGCCAGCCGAGGGCGCCCAGCAGCACCGGCAGGAACGCCAGCGCCCCGTTCTCGGCGAACACCTGCACGTACAGCAGGGCGCCGTTGCGCACGTCCCACGGCCCCCAGCTGGACTGCTGGACCTTCAGCACCAGCGTGTCCGGCAGCGCCGAGCCGAGGAACACCCAGCTGAACGCCAGCCACGGCACCGCCACCACCAGGGAGGCGCCCACCGCGACGTGCAGGCGGCGCAGCACGGCCGGCAGCAGCAGGGTCACCACCACGACCGCGACGGCGGCGTCCATGCGCGCCAGCACCACGGCACCGGCGAGCAGCCCGTACGGCACCGCCCGCCCGGCGATGCCGGCGCGCAGCAGCAGCGAGAGCAGCAGCAGCACGAACGCGGACTCCAGGCCCACCGACGACAGCAGCAGCGGGTTCACGCCCACCGCCACGGCGGCCAGCGGCCCCACCCAGCCGGGCAGGCCGGTGCGCAGCGCGCTGGAGCGCAGCGAGGCCGCCAGCCCCACCGCGATCGCCACGTGCAGGATCCCCAGGGCCAGGACCGGCCGGCGCACCACGAACGTGACGACCGACAGCACGATCACCCACAGCGGGGAGGTCGCCGTGTTGGAGGTGATGTCCGACAGCAGCCCCCACGTGCCGTGGAAGGCGACGTTGCGGGCGTAGGCGAGGGTGATGTACGCGTCGTCGACGAGGGCGGTGCGCAGCAGCAGGAACGTCGCCGCCGCCAGCGCGCCCACGCCCACCAGCGGCAGCCAGCCCAGCGGGGCGGGCGCGCGCCGCGCGGTCACCGTCGAGTCGATCTCCTTCGTCACCACGTCAGTCCCGCGGCCCTTCGTCGTCGTGGGCGGGTGCGTCCGCACCCGCCTCGCGCTCCTGCCGCCGCGCGTGCTCGCGCTCGGCCTCGTCGGGGTCCTGCCCGCGCATCCGCGCCACGACCCGCACCGCGGTGTCGTCGGCGACGATGCGGCCACCTTCCAGCAGCACCCCGCGGGTGCACAAGCGCGACACCATGTCCAGGTCGTGGCTGACGATGACGAGGGTGCGGCCCTCGGCGCGCAGCTCCTCCACGCGGGCCAGGCACTTGCGCTGGAACGGCTCGTCACCCACGGAGAGGATCTCGTCGATGAGGAAGACCTCCGGGTCGGTGTGCACCGCGACGGCGAACGCCAGCCGCAGGAACATGCCGGAGGAGTAGAACTTCACCTCGGTGTCGATGAACCGCTCGATCTCCGAGAAGGCGACGATGTCGTCGAACCGGGCGCGGATCGTGGCCTCGTCCATCCCGAGGATCGCGCCGTTGAGGAAGACGTTCTCGCGGCCGGTCAGGTCCGGGTGGAAGCCGGCGCCGACCTCGATGAGCCCGGCGATGCGCCCGCGCACGCCGACGCGGCCGGCATCGGGCAGCATCACGCCGGAGATCAGCTTCAGCAGCGTGGACTTGCCCGAGCCGTTGAAGCCCAGCAGCGCCAGGGACTCCCCCTGGTGCACGCGCAGGTCCACCCCGTCCAGGGCGCGGAAGGTGTCCGCGACGGGCCGGCGGCGCAGCTTGGCCATCGCCAGCTCCTTCAGGGAGCGGTTGTGCCGCAGCGTGAAGTCCTTGACGAGACCGTCGACCTCGATGGCGGTGACGGCGGTGGTGGTGGCGGGGATCGTGGTCACGGTCATCACAGCTCCTGCGCGAAGCGGCCCTCGATGCGGCGGAACACCACCTGGCCGATCGCGAGCAGCACGAGGGCCAGCGCCAGCCCCAGCAGGCCCGTCCACAGCAGGTGCGGCGGCAGCGGGGACCCACCGGCCGTCGTGGGGTACCAGAAGCACCAGTGGAACAGCTCCACGGCGGCGGTGATCGGGTTCAGCTGGTACAGCAGCATGCCGAGCGAGTCGGGGCCGCCCACCACGGCCGCCACGCGCTGCCAGTCGTAGAGCACCGGGGAGGCCCAGGTGGCGACCATGAGCATGAGGTCCACGATGTTCTCGAAGTCCCGGTACAGCACGTTGATCGCCCCGAACAGCAGGCCCAGCCCGATCGCCAGGACGCCGACGATCACGAAGCCGAGGAGGCCGCCGGCCAGCTGCCACACCGAGGGCCGCCACCCCACCGCCAGGCACGCCCCCAGCAGGATGACCAGCTGCGGCAGGAAGTGCACCGCCGCCACCCAGCCGGAGCTGACGGCGAACAGCTCGCGCGGCAGGAAGATCTTCTTGATGAGCGGGGCGTTGCCCACCACCGAGCGCGTCGCGTTGCCGAACGCCTCGGAGTAGAAGTTGATGACGACCACACCGGAGAACAGGTAGATCGCGAAGTTCTCCAGGGTGTCGTTGAGCCGCAGGAACCAGCCCATCGCGACCCAGAACACGGCGAACTGCACGCCGGGCTTCACGTAGCTCCACAGCAGCCCCATGACGGAGCCGCGGTAGCGCACGCGCATCTCCTTGCGCACCAGCAGCTTCAGCAGGAAGCGGTAGCGCACGACGTCGGCGAGGCCGCGGCCGTGCCCCGGCGCGACGAGCGGGGGCACGGACGGGCTCGCCGCACCGGTGGTGGACGCGGCGGCCACGGTGCTCAGCCCTCCGGGTGGTGCTCGCCCGGGCGGGCGGGCTCCGCGTCGAGGTCGATGCCGAACGTCCTCGCCCAGGCCCGCATCGAGGTCACCTCGGGCAGCGCCCGCTTGTACTCCTCGCGCAGCCGCGCCCAGTCGGTGAACACCCTGCGGTGCAGCTCCGCCGACTCGGCCAGCAGCGCGCGGAAGCGCTGCGGGTCGCGGCGGTACCAGGCCGCGCCCTTGCCGTCGGCCATCGACACCACGGCGCTGTCGTACAGCGACAGCTCCCACCACTTCGCCTCGGCGGCCGGCAGCGCCACCTGCGGGCGCTCGTCGGCCTTCGCCTCGGTGGGCAGCAGCTGGCGCAGCACCGTCTTGCCCGCCCACGGCAGCAGCGTGAAGCGGTTGGGCGCCTTCGGCTCCCTGCCCTTGTGCGGCGGCTTGCCGCGGCGCGGGCGCGGGAAGGCGTCGGGCTCGGCGGACACGTGCGCGTCGGGGAAGTCGGCGCGCTGCGCGCGCACCTCGCCCAGCGTGCTGCCCAGCGTGCGGTGCAGGTGCTCGGGCCCCTCGAGCAGGTCGCGCAGGCCCCGGTTGCGCAGGGCCTGGGCGTAGTACTGCATGGAGATCAGGTGCTTGACGTCGCCGTTGACGGCCTCGCGCAGCAGCCGGCCGCCGCGCTCGTACGGCGAGTGCAGCATGGCCGCCAGGAAGCGGTTGCGCTGGTGGTAGTACGCCTGCCAGTCGATCGTGTCGTCCTTGTCGGTCCACGACACGTGCCACACGCACGCCCCCGGCAGCGACACCGTCGGGTACCCCGCCTGCCCGGCGCGCAGGCAGTACTCGGCGTCGTCCCACTTGATGAACACCGGCAGCGACAGGCCGATCTCCCGCACCACCTCGGTGGGGATCAGGCACATCCACCAGCCGTTGTAGTCCACGTCGACGCGCCGGTGCATGAAGGGCGTCTGGCGCAGGTTCGAGGCGGCCAGGTTGTGGTCAGCGTGCAGCCCGCGCGCCGGGCCCCAGAAGAACCGGTAGAGGTTCACCTGCTCGCCCAGGGCGTGCAGGACCGAGCGCTCGTAGAGGTCGAACATGTGCCCGCCGACGATCGTCGGCTGCCGGCACGCGTCGCCGAACTGCACGGCCCGCACGATGCCCTCGGGCTCGATCTCGATGTCGTCGTCCATGAGCAGCACGTAGCGGCTGCGGTCGGCGCGCACCGTCTCGAACATGCTGCGGGCGAAACCGCCGGAACCGCCCAGGTTCGCCTGCTCGATCAGGCGCAGCTTGTCGCCGAGCACGGCGGCCGCCTGCTCGTAGCCGGGCTGCTCGCGCACCTTCTGGGTGCCCTGGTCCACGACGATGACCTCGTCGAGCACCGACAGCGCCGACTCGTCGGCGCCCAGCTGCGTCAGCAGCCGCACGAGGAAGTCGGGGCGGTTCAGGGTGGTGATGCCGATGGTGGCCCGGCCCGGCTCGACGTCGGCGACCGGCGCGCTCCAGGACGCCTCCACCAGCCGCAGCCCCTCGGTCCCGCCGACGAGGTCGATCCAGTACCAGCCGCCGTCGGCGAACGGCGCGAGCGTCAGCTCCTCGCGCAGCTGCGCGGTGCCGTCCACGTGCCAGCTCGTGACGCGCTGGCGCTGCCCGCGCGCGTTCGACTTGTAGACCACGACGGTGCCGCGGCCCTCGAAGGAACCGTCGAAGCGCACCGACTCCGCGCGGGTCCAGCGCCGCCAGTACGAGGCGGGGAAGGCGTTGAAGTAGGTGCCCAGCGAGTAGCGGCGCCCCTCGGGCACCTTCAGGCTGCGGCGGGTACCGGCGGCCTCGGTGTCGTGGACCTCCGCGCCGGTGCTGACGAACTGCACCGAGTCGTCCTCGCCCGAGGAGTACCCCTCCGACTGGGCGAAGTCCACGTACAGCGGCAGCACGTCCACGTCGGCGCCGGAGGGGAACACCACCCGGTGCACCTCGCGCCAGCGGCCGTCGTCCGGCGCCAGGACCGTGCCCGTCACCGGGTCCTGCGAGACGTCCAGGCTCACGCGTCCACCCCACCGCTCGTCAGGGAGCCGACCGCTCCGCCGGAGCGGAAGTGCGGCGCCAGCTTGTTGTCCACCGTCGACAGCGCGGCACCGATCGCCATGTGCATGTCGAGGTACTTGTAGGTGCCCAGGCGGCCGCCGAACAGCACGCCGGTCTCGCCCTTGGCCAGGTCGCGGTAGGCCAGCAGGCGCTCGCGGTCGGCGGCGGTGTTCACCGGGTAGTACGGCTCGTCGCCGCGCTGCGCGAACCGCGAGAACTCCCGCATGATCACGGTGGCGTCCTCGGGGTAGGCGCGCTCGGGGTGGAAGTGCCGGAACTCGTGGATCCGGGTGTAGGGCACGTCCTCGTCGGCGTAGTTCATCACCGGGGTGCCCTGGAAGTCGCCGACCTCCAGGACCTCCTGCTCGAAGTCCAGGGTGCGCCACGTCAGCTCGCCCTCGGCGTGGCCGAAGTACTCGTCGACCGGGCCGGTGTACACGACGGGCACCTGGCCGACGACCGCGTCCTTGGAGACGTCGCCGGGGGCGAAGAAGTCGGTGTCCAGACGGACCTCGATGTTCGGGTGGTCCGCCATCCGCTCCAGCCACGCGGTGTACCCGTCGACGGGCAGGCCCTCGTGGGTGTCGTTGAAGTAGCGGTTGTCGTACGTGTAGCGCACCGGCAGGCGGGTGACCGTGGCCCCGGGCAGCTCGCGCGGGTCGGTCTGCCACTGCTTGGCGGTGTAGCCGCGGAAGAACGCCTCGTACAGCGGGCGGCCGATCAGGGAGATCGCCTTGTCCTCGAAGTTCTCCGCCGTCGCGGTGTCGATCTCCCCCGCCTGCTCCGCCACCAGCGCGCGCGCCTCGGCCGGCGAGAGCGCCTTGCGGAAGTACTGGTTGATCGTCGCGAGGCTCACCGGCATCGGGTAGACCTCACCGCGGTAGTTCGTGAACACGCGGTGCACGTAGTTCGTGAACCGCGTGAAGCGGTTGCAGTACTCCCACACGCGCTCGTTCGAGGTGTGGAACAGGTGCGCGCCGTAGCGGTGCACCTCGATGCCGGTGCGCGGCTCGGCCTCGGAGTACGCGTTGCCCCCGATGTGGGAGCGACGGTCGATCACGAGGACCTTCAGCCCGAGGTCCTCGGCGCACTGCCGGGCCACGGTGAGACCGAAGAAGCCGGACCCGACGACGACGAGGTCCGCCGACGCTCCGTTGGACGCGCTGTTCGTAGGCATGGTGCCCGACAGACTAGCCGTCCGAGGCGCCCGGGACGGACGACGCCGCGCCCCGCGCCGCGATGAAGCGCCGGTACAGCGCCCGCCGCACCGGCAGCGGCACGAACCGGTAGCCGCCGCGCACGGCGACGTTGCGCAGGGCCTGCGCGGAACTCGTGAAGCCCTCCCGGCGCAGGTGCGCCTGCAGCAGCACCTCCGAGCGCCACAGCCGCACCCCGCCGCGCCGCGCGTACGCCCCGCCCGCCGCCGCCGGGCCCACCCGGTACAGCACCAGCGGCTCCGGCAGGTTCTCCGCGCGCGCCCCGGCGGCGATCATCCGGGCGAACAGCCAGTAGTCCTCCATCAGCGGCAGGTCCCGGTAGCCGCCCGCCGCGGCGACCGCCGAGCGCCGGTACACCACCGTGGGGTGGTTGAACGGGTCGTGGAAGCGGGCGTAGGAGGCGATGCGCTGCGCCCCCACCGGCGGGGTGCGCCGGCCCACGACGTCGTGCTCGTCCTCGCCGATCTCCAGCAGCCCCGAGCCGACCAGGTCCGCGCCCGCGGCCACCAGCGGCAGCTGGCGGGCGAAGCGCTGCGGCAGGCTGACGTCGTCGGCGTCCATGCGGGCCACCACGTCGTGCGCGCACGCCACCAGCCCGGCCTCCAGCGCCCGGGCCAGGCCGACGTTGCGCGCCAGCGGCACCAGCCGCACCGGCACCCCGCCGGTGTCGGGCGCGCCGGGGGCGGCGAGCTCCGCCAGCAGCGCCGCCAGCGCCGGCGGCACGGGCCCGTCGCGCACCAGCACCACCTCGGCCGGTCGCAGCTCCTGCTCGAGCGTGACGCTGCGCACCGCGCGGCGCGCCTGGCCGGGGTCGTCGCCGGCCCACACCGGCAGCAGCACCGAGAACGGCGGCAGCCCGCCGTCGGCCGGCTCCGCCTGCGGCACCGGCAGGGCGGCGGCGGCCGTGCCCAGCGGCCGCCCGGCCGCCGCCTCCACGGCCAGCACGTCGCGCGAGACCTCCCCCAGCCCGGCCAGGACCTGCGCGGTGGGCGGCGGGGGCCCGCCCAGCCCCTGCGCCAGCCCGTCCGCCAGGCCGCGCAGCAGCAGCGCTCGCCGCGGCGAGCGCGCCACGGTGCGCACCCAGCGCCGCAGCGTCGCCCCGCCGTACAGGGCGCCGTCGCGCGCGTCCAGGGTGCGGTCGCGGGTGAACAGCCAGACCTTGTTGCGCACCTCCCACACGAACCGCTCCCCCGGGTCCGCGTCCGTGCCGCCGAAGACGCGCGTGCGGTGCTCGACGACGCTGGCCGGGGCGAAGACGCCGCGGCGGTGCCGCAGCAGGCGCGTGCTGAACTCGAAGTCGTCGTTCCACAGGAAGTAGCCCGCCTGCGGCAGCCCGTCGGCGCGCACGGCGGCGGCGTCGACGAGCATCGCCACGAAGGACGCCGAGCGGATCGGCACGCAGCCGGCCGCGGCGGCGGCCTCGCGCTCACCGGGTGCGGGCCGCGGGCGGGGCCGGGGCGTGTTCATGGGGTGCGCGCGCCCGTCGCCCCAGACCACGGCGCTGGCGACGACGGCCGGCGGCCCGGCGGGCCCGTCCAGCGCGGCGCGGGCGGCCAGGGCCCGCGCGAGCGCGGTGGGGCGCGGGACGGTGTCGTCGTCCATCAGCCACAGCAGGTCCGGCTCGTGCCGGCGCAGCGCCCGGGCCGCGCCCGCGGCGAAGCCGCCCGCCCCGCCGGTGTTGCGCTCCAGCGGCACCAGGTCCACCGGGAGCTCCGGGTGGACGGCGGCCCAGCCGCGCACGGCGGCGGGGCTGCCGTCGGTGGAGGCGTTGTCCACCACGACCAGCGCGTCCGGGCGCCGCGTCTGGGCGGCGAGGGCGTCCAGGGCCTGGAGCAGCAGCTCGCGGCGCTCGTGCGCGACGACGACGGCGACGACGCGGGGATCGCCGGGGCGCGGCTGCTCGGGGGTCTGGGACGGGCCGGGCGGGTTCTGCACCCGGACACCCTGCCAGGCCCCGGGCACCCCGCACCCCGCCCCTCCCCGCGGTGATCATGCACTTCGTCACACCCGTCACACCGCCCACGTGTGACGGGTGTGACGAAGTGCATGATCACCGCGGGGAGGGGGGCGAGGTCAGGGGGCGGGGAGCTCGGGCACCTCGTAGACGGTGACGGTGCCGCTGCGGAAGACCGGCCGCAGGCCCGGCACCTCGTCCAGCCCCGTCAGCCCGGGCGGGACGGTGTAGGAGTCGGAGCCGTAGAACGCCGCGTCCGCACCGCCCAGCGGCAGCCACGGCGCGTCCGCGTCCACCACGACCCAGCGCACCCCCAGCTCGCGCACCAGCTCGCGCACCCGCGCGTCGGTGGGGAACTCGCGGAAGGAGCGCAGCAGCTCGCGCACCCGCGGCGCGCGCGGCGAGCCGATCGGCGTGGTGGCCAGCACCGGCACCCCGTGGCGGACGTACCCCCAGGTGGAGCCGTCGTTGCCGTTGTTCAGCACCCGCTCGCCGGGGCCCACCCGCTCGGCGAGGAACGCCGCGGCCGCGAGGTCGTCGGGGCTGACGCGCTGGTAGACGGGGTCGGCGTGCTTCTCGCGCAGCGCCCGGACCACGGCGTCGCCGGTGCCGGCGGCCGTCCCGGCCAGCAGGACCACCGCCAGCGCACCGGACAGCGCGGCGCGCGGCGCGGGCGGGACCAGGCGGGCGAGCAGGCCCGGCAGGCGCACCGCCGCCACCCCCACCAGCAGCCACGCCCACGGCGCGCCGTGCGCGGCGACGCGGTAGTACGAGTTCCAGGCCGTGTCCCACAGCACGTCCAGCCCGGGGGCGGAGGCACCCACCAGGTACAGCACCGAGACCGCGGCCCACGCCAGCCACGTCAGCGCCACCGCGCCGGCCCACCGGCCCGCCAGCACCGCGCCGAGCAGCACCGCACCCGCCAGCCACCACTGCGCGGTGACCCCCTCCGGGTCGATGCCGCCCTGCAGCGGCAGCACCAGCACCCGGCGCAGGGCCGCGGGCAGCTCCAGCACGGGCACGTCGCGGGCGAAGCGCTCCGAGGAGCCGCCGCCCGCGCCCGCCGCGGCCGCCAGCGCCGGCAGCACCAGCGCGGCCGCCAGCGCCCCGCCGCAGGCCAGCGCCCCGGCCCACCGCCACGGCAGCGGCCAGCGGCGGCGCACCAGCCCGTCGGCGAGCACCCACGCCACCGCCCCGGCACCGACGGTGACGGCCGCGCTGGGGTGCACGTTCAGCGCACCCGCGCAGCCCAGCGCCAGCGGCAGGACGCGGGCGGCGGGTGCGGGACGCTCGGCCGCCGGCGGCGGCAGCACCAGGGCCAGCAGCCCCGGCGCCAGGGCGAGCGCGGCCGCGTTCGCGACGGCGCCGGAGTCGTGGTGCATCGCCAGCAGCGGCTGGTACGCCAGCGCCGAGGCGAGCGCCGCCGCCCCGCCGGCCACGGCGCCCGCTCCCGGCAGCACCCGGTGGGCCAGGGCGAACAGCCCCAGGGGCTGCACGAGCGCCACGACGAGGACGCTGGTGGCGTTCAGCGCGGTGACGACGGTGCCGCCCCACGCACCGGACGTGCCGGCCAGCAGCGCGACCCACTCGTGCAGGCCGCTGGGGTAGTACAGCGCCGGGGAACCGGTCACCACGTCCAGGGGCTGCGCGGTCCAGGGGGCCGCCTCACCGCTGCGGGCGATGCGGGCGGCGACCAGGGACTGGGTGACGGAGTCGTGCTCCTGGGAGGGCACCGCCAGGGAGCCCAGCCCGGCGCGGAAGACGTGCACCGCCCAGGCGGCCGCGGTGACCAGCAGCACCGCCCCCACCGCGCGGGCGGTGCGCCCGCCGGGCCCGCCGGCACCGGCGGACGGGTGCGCCCCGGGGGGCGGGGCGGCCGGTCGCCGGGCGGCGAGGGCCCGCACGGCCGCGGCCACCGCGGCGGCCAGGGCCGCGAGGGCGGCGGTGACCGCGAGCGCCGTCCACCACGTGAAGGGCACCGGCAGCGGGGCCGTGGCGACCGCGGCGACGGTGAACGCACCGATCCCGACGACAGGTGCGGCACCGGCCAGCAGGGCCGGTGAGCGCACTCCCGCGGCGCGCAGCACCAGCGCGCCCGGCAGCAGCACCCACAGCGCCCCCAGGGCGAGGGTGGCGGCGTCGGCGGCCGGGTCGCCGGCGGGCCAGGAGACCGCGGCGGACGTCACCGCAGCACCGCCAGCACCGCGGCGGCGGCGCGCTCGGCGGCGGCGGCCAGGGAACCGTGCCGCAGCGCCCACGCCCGCAGCCGCGCCCGCCGCGCCGCGTCCGGGCGCTGCCAGGCGCTCAGGACGGCGGCCACCGCGGTCGCGTCGTGCTCGACGACCTCGCCGAGGTCCCCGGCGAGGACGGCGTCGCGGCCGCTGCCGACGCCGGCGAACAGCACGGGGGTGCCGCAGGCGGCCGCCGCGGCGATCTTCGTGGGGGCCATGAGGTCGTAGCCGCTGCCGGGCACCAGGGACGCCAGCGCCACGTCCGCCTCCCCGAGCAGGCGGGCGGCCTCGGCGGGCGGCACCGTGCCGGGCAGCTCCACGGCTGCGGGCGCCAGCTCGGCGGCCAGCGCCCGCAGCCGGGGCGCGTCGACGCCGCCGCCGACCATGACCAGGCGGGCGGCCGGGTCGGTGCGGGCCACCCGCGCGAAGGCGCGCACGAACACCTCCGCGCCCTGCCACTGCGACATGGTGCCGCTGTAGACGGCGCGCAGGCCGGGCGCGTCCGGCACCCGGTCGGCGGGCCGGAAGACGCCGACGTCCACGCCGTTGCCGACCACGTGCACGCGGGCGCGGTCCACGCCGGCGCGCACGACCTCCTCGGCCATGCCGTCCGTGACGGCCAGCACGGCCGCCGCTCCGCGCAGCGCGGCCGCCTCCGCGGCGCGCAGCGCCGTCAGCACCGGCCGGGGTGCCCCGGCCGCCACCGCACCCAGCGACCACACGTCCGGCACGTAGGAGACGTACGGCACACCGCGCAGCCGGCTCGCCAGCCGCGTCGCCAGGCCCGTGGTCGGCGGCGGCTCGTGCACGACGACGTCGGGGCGCCGGCCCAGCAGCAGCCGGCCGGTCAGCGGCACGTCGAAGCTGAGGTACGGCAGGTAGCCGCGCACGACGCCCTCGGCGTCGCGCAGCACCGGGGCGCGGCGGGTGCGCACGCCGTCCTCGTCGGGCGGGGCCGCACCGGGCGGGGTCGTGGTGAGGACCTCCACCTCGCAGCCGGCGGCGACCAGGGCGAGCGCCAGGGCGCGCAGCCGGAAGGGGGCGGCGCCGACGTCGGGCGCCCAGGTCCGGGTGGCGATGCGGACCAGGGGCGACACGGTCGGGGACCCTACCCGGACGCGCTGTGACCGGCGGCGGGGCGCGCGGCAGGATCGCGGCGTGCGCATCGCCGTCGTGACCACCTGGTACCCCAGCAGCGCCGACGGCGTGGAGGGCGTGTTCGTGCACCGGCACGTCGAGGCGCTGCGGCGCGGGCACGAGGTGTCGGTGCTGCACCTGGCGTCCCGGCCGGCCGCGGCCGAGCCCGGCGTGCAGCGGCTGGTGCTGGACCGGCGCTCACCGCGGTCGGTGGCGGCCGCGCTGGCGGCGGCGGACCGGGCGGCGCGGGGCGCGGACGTGCTGCACACGCACGTGTTCTCCGCGCTGCTGCTGCTGGGCCCGCTGGCCGGGCGGTGGCGGCCGCCGGTGCCGTGGCTGCACACCGAGCACTGGTCGGGCGTGTCGGACCCGGCCTCGGGCGGGCCGCTGTGGCGGCGGGCGGCCGGGGTGCGCCGGGTGCTGGCGCGCCCGGACGCGGTGACGGCGGTCAGCCGCTACCTGGCGGACGCGGTGGTGCCCTTCCGCCGGGACGGCACCTGCCACGTCGTGCCGAACGTCGTGCCGGCACCGCCGGGGCTGACGCCACCGCCGGGCGGGCCGGTGCTGCGGCTGCTGGCGGTGGGAAACCTGCGGCCGGTGAAGGACCCGCTGCTGGCGGTGGCGGCGCTGGCGGAGCTGCGCCGGCGCGGCGTGGACGCGCGCCTGCGCTGGGTGGGGGCCGGGCCGCTGGAGGCGGCGGTGCGCGAGCGGGCCGCGCTGCTGGGGGTGGCCGGGTCGCTGGAGCTGCTGGGGCGGCGCGCGCCGGCGGAGTTCGCCGGCGAGTGGGCGGCGTGCGACGTGTTCCTGCTGCCCAGCCGGCACGAGACGTTCTGCGTGGCGGGCGCGGAGGCGCTGGCGGCGGGGCGCCCGGCGGTCCTGGGCGGGCGCGGCGGGGCCCGGGACTTCGCCGGGCCCGGGGTGCACCTGGTGGACGAGCGCAGCCCGGCCGCGTTCGCCGACGCGGTGCAGCGCGCGGCCGCGGAGCGCCTGCCGCCGGAGCGGATCGCGGCGCCGGTGCGCGAGCGCTTCTCCCCGGCCGCCGTGGCCGCCGCCTTCGACGCCGTCCTGTCCACCCTGCCCACCCCGCGCCCCTGAGCCCGCCCCACCCACCCACCCACTCCGCGGTGATCAAGGAAGTTGCAACTTCCTTGATCACCGCGGGGTGGGGGCGGGGACCGGCGGGGTGGGGGCGGGGTCACCGCGGGGGCGGGGTCAGGCGAGGCCGGAGAGCTCGGCCTGCACCGCGAAGTCGGGCACGGCGGCGACGACCTCGTCGAAGGTGCCCACGGCGCGCACCCGCCCGGCCTCCAGCACGACGACCGCGTCGCAGTCGCGCACGGTCGCCAGGCGGTGGGCCACCACGAGCACGGTGACGCCCCGCAGCGCGGTGACGGTCCCGGTGACGGCGGCCTCCGTGGCGGCGTCCAGCGCGCTGGTGGCCTCGTCCAGCACGAGCACGTGCGGGTCCGCGTACAGGGCCCGGGCGATGCCGAGCCGCTGGCGCTGCCCCCCGGACAGCCGCAGCCCGCGCTCCCCCACCGGGGTGCGCACCCCCTGCGGCAGCGCGGCGACCACCTCGCTCAGCTGCGCGGCGGCCAGCGCCCGCTCGACCCGGGCGAGGTCGACGTCCTCCTCGCTCCAGCTCAGGGCGACGTTGCGGGCCACGTCGGCGTCCAGCAGGGCGACGTCCTGGGGGACGTACCCGACCCGCTGCCGCCACGCGCCGGTGACCTCCTCCAGCGGCCGGCCGCCGACGAGCAGGCGGCCGCCGGTGGGCAGCAGCAGGCCCAGCACGAGGTCCACCAGCGTCGACTTGCCCGACCCCGAGCGGCCCACGACCGCGACGCGGGCACCTGCCGGCACGACGAGGTCCACCCCGTCCAGGGCGGGCGAGGCGCTGCCGGGGTAGGTGAACGAGACGCCCTCCAGGCGCACCTCGACCGCCCCGGCGGGCAGCCCGTCGGCGTCACCGGTGGGGGTCAGCACCGGCGCCGGCCCCTCGGAGGCGCCGGTCTCGCGCAGGGCGTCGAGCACCTCGCGGGCGTTGGGCTGGTGGGCGTGCATGGTCGCGAAGACGGACTGCAGGCGCGTCAGGCACGGCACGACGCGGAAGCCCGCCACGGCGAACAGGCCGATCGCGGTGATCGCCTCGGTGAGGCCCTGGGTCAGCACGGCGACGGCGCCGACGACGAGGAAGCCGCCCAGCAGCGCCGCCTCCAGCACGAACCGCGGCCCCACCGAGTAGAAGAAGGCCATGCCGCGGGCGCGGGCGCTGCGGCTGCGCACGTCGCGGGCCACCCCGGCGAGCTGCTCACCGCGCCCGCGCAGGGTGATCTCCTTGGTGGCGGCGAAGGACTCCTGCACCAGGCGGACGGTGTCGACGCTGGTGGCGACCGCGGTGCGCCCGGCCGCGGCGGCGCGCCGGGCGATGACCGCGTAGAGCACGAACGCGACGACGGCGAAGTAGGCGGCGGCCACCAGGGCGGTCTGCCACGCGGCGACGAGGACGACGAGACCCACCGCGGTGAGGCTGGCGACCTCGGCGACGAGGCTGGAGAACGGCATGAGGAAGCCGTTGAAGGTCTGGTTGAGGGACTCGTCCACGGTGCGCACGGCGCGCGCGGAGCTGGCCCGCAGCCGGTAGCTCCAGGAGGCCGAGAGGTAGGCGCGCACGAGCCGGTCGGCGACGTCGACCTCGTGCCCGGCGAAGCGCACCACGCCCCAGCGCACGAGCAGCAGGCTGGCGACGCTCTTGACGACGAGCAGCGCGCTGACCACCACGACGAGCGCCACGAGGGTGCCCGTGCCGATCTCGTCACCCACGCCGGGCAGGGGCACGGTGAGCTGCCCGGCGCCGCCGCGCACGGCGACCGGCAGCAGCACCGCGAGCAGTCCGAGGGCGACGACGTCGAGGACGGCGAGCGCGGCCTGGGCGCCGCTGTAGACGGTGACGAAGCGCCCGCTGCCCGCGGGGAGGAGCCTCAGCAGGGCCTTCACGGTCCGGAGCAGCTCGCGCACGCGGGCCATCCTCCCCGACGCGGGCGGGGCGAGCGGCCATGATGGTCGGGTGAGGAGCACCCCGCACGACGCGCCGCGCGGCGCGCGCCCGGCCGAGGCCGGCACCCCGCCCGTCCCGCCGCCGGCCGCGGACCGGCACCCGGGCACGTGGGTGGTGGTGCCCCTGTACCGGGAGGCCGGCGTGGTCGGCGACGTGGTGCGCGAGCTGCGCACCCGCTTCGCGCACGTGGTGTGCGTCGACGACGGCAGCCCGGACGACTCGGCGGCGGTGGCGGAGGCCGCGGGGGCGACGGTGGTGCGCCACGGCGTGAACCTGGGGCAGGGGGCGGCGCTGCAGACGGGCATCGCCTACGCGCTGCGCGACGAGCTGACGACGTCGGTGGTGACGTTCGACGCGGACGGCCAGCACCGGGTGGAGGACGCCGACGCGATGGTGCGCCGGCTGGGGCGCGAGGAGCTGGACGTGCTGTTCGGCTCGCGGTTCCTGGACCGGCGCACGCAGCTGGACCCGTTGCGGCGGGTGGTGCTGCGCCTGGCCACGCTCTACACGAACCGCTCCACGGGGGTGCGGCTGACGGACGCCCACAACGGCCTGCGGGTGTTCTCGCGGCGGGGGGCGGCGCACCTGCGCCTGAGGCACGACCGGATGGCGCACGCCAGCGAGATCGTGGAGCAGGTGGGGCGCGGCGGGTTGCGCTGGGCGGAGCACCCGGTGGAGATCCGCTACACCGACTACTCGCGCTCGAAGGGGCAGTCGCTGCTGAACAGCGTCAACATCCTCGTCGAGACGCTGCTGGGCTGATGCCGGGACCGGGGAGGGGGACGTCGTGCTGCTGATCCAGCTGCTGCTCATCACCGCGGTGCTCGCGGTGGGGGTGCTCCTGGTGCGCAGCACCGCCGGGGCGCGCCACCAGGCGGTGCGGCGGCTGCTGCTGGGCGGGCTGGTGGTGCTGGCGGTCGCCAGCATCCTGGCACCGGGGGCGGTGACCGCGGTGGCGCAGGCGCTGGGCGTGGGCCGCGGCACGGACCTGCTCCTGTACGGGCTGGTGGTGGCGTTCCTGGGGGTGCTGGTGTCCTCCTACCGCCACCGCCGCTCGATGGAGGAGCGGCTGACGCAGCTGACGCGGCGGCTGGCGCTGGACGAGGCGGAGCCGCCGTCGCTGGCGCGGGCCCGCCACGAGCACGCCCCGGCCCCCCGGGACCGGCCCCGCGCCTGAGCGGGGGCCGGTCGCGGGGCCGGGGCGCCCGGGTCAGGCCAGGGCGGCGCGGATCTCGGTGAGCACCGAGTCCTGCACGGCGTTGGGGCCGCCGAAGACGAGCGCGGTGCCGACCTCGAGCGGGTCGCCCTGGTCGTCCTTCGTGGCGCGGGCGTCGGCCTGCAGGTCGCGCAGCGCGGCGGCGGTGGCGTCGGGGAGATCGCCGGGCTGGGTCAGCAGCAGCGGGCCGCCGCCGTAGGCGAGCAGCGCGGAACCGGACAGGGCGTCGGCCCAGCCCTCGCCGGTGGCGACGCCGACGATGGTGGTGGCGTCCTCGAAGAAGCTGCTGGAGGTGAACTGGCGGGCGATGCGCGCGGAGGTGTCGTAGCGGTCCGCGCCGGCGATGGGCGCCCAGCCGGCCCGGCCGGTGACGGCGACGGCCGCGGGACCGCCGATGGCGATCCTGGTGGCGAAGTCCCGGCTGCCGAGGTACCCGGCGGTGGTGGCGCCGAGCTGGTTGCCGTCGCTGAGCAGGACGACGCCGACGCTGTGGTCGGTCTCGGCGTCCACGACACCCATGAGGGCGCCGGCGGCGAGCCCGTCGGGGAAGTTCCAGCCGGTGACGACGGAGACGGTGGTCGCCTCGGGCAGCAGCTTGGCGATCTCCACGGCGGTGCCGAAGCGGTCGGCGCCGGCGACGCGGCGGACGGTGCCCGCGACGCCGAGGGAGCGCACGGACTGCTCGACGGCACCGGACAGCGCCGAGGTCCCGCCGAGCAGGTAGACGGTGCCGCCGGGGGCCAGCACGTCGCGGATGGCGTCGGCGACGGAGGGGTCGAGGCCGGCGCTGGGGGTCAGCAGCAGCGGGCCGCCGGCGTCGGAGGCCAGGGGCGCCGCGGCGAGGGAGTCGGCGAAGGAGTCGGAGCGGGCCAGCACGACGGCCGGCACCTTCTCCTGCGAGAACGCCCGGGACGCCTGGACGGCCGTGGCGATGCGGTCGGCGCCGGAGACGCGGCTGACCGTGGCGGCCTTCAGCTGCGCGTCGCCGGGGTCCGCACCGGCGGGCGCGGCGACGCCACCGACGACGGCGACGGCGAGGGCGGCGGCGAGGGCCAGGGAGCTGGGACGCAGGCGCATGGGGACCTTCCGGGGGTGTGCGTGGGCCGGCGCGCGGGACGCGCGGACCCGACCGGTGTCGGACCGGACGGGCTCGACCTTGAGGGACAGGGTCGCACGGCCCGCAGACGTGTGAGGCGGCTCACACGGTCGGGGCGGGAGTGCGGGCCCACGTCCTCCGCACGGCCCAGCGTGTTCTCCGTGCGCTCTCGGACCACTACTGTGCGCGGCATGCGCATGACTGTCATCGGGTGCGGGTACCTGGGCGCCGTGCACGCCGCGTGCATGGCCGAGCTGGGTCACGAGGTGGTCGGCGTCGACGTGGACGTGGAGAAGATCGAGGCGCTGCGCGAGGCGCGCGCGCCCTTCTTCGAGCCGGGCCTGCCGGAACTGCTGGAGCGCGCCATGGCCACCGGCCGGCTGCGCTTCACCACCGAGGTGGCCGAGGCGGCCGGCTCGGCGGTGCACTTCGTGTGCGTGGGCACCCCGCAGAAGCGCGGGGAGTTCGCCGCCGACATGCGCTACGTGGACGCCGCCGTCGACGCGCTGCTGCCGCACGTGGGCGCCGGCGAGCTGGTGGTGGGCAAGTCCACCGTGCCGGTGGGCACCGCCGCGCGCCTGGCCGCGAAGGTGACCGAGCTCGCCCCGGGCGCCTCGCTGGCGTGGAACCCGGAGTTCCTGCGCGAGGGGCACGCGGTGCAGGACACCCTGCACCCGGACCGCCTCGTCTACGGTGTGCCCGAGGGCCCGGAGTCCGAGACCGGCCGGGCCGCCAAGGCGCTGCTGGACGAGGTGTACGCCACGCCCCTGAAGCGCGGCACCCCCACGATCGTGACCGACTACCAGACCGCCGAGCTGGTCAAGGTCGCCGCGAACTCGTTCCTGGCCACGAAGATCTCCTTCATCAACGCCATGGCCGAGCTGTGCGAGAAGGTCAACGCCGACGTCACCCAGCTGGCCGACGCCATCGGCCACGACGACCGCATCGGGCGCAAGTTCCTCAACGCCGGCCTGGGCTTCGGCGGCGGCTGCCTGCCCAAGGACATCCGCGCGTTCATGGCCCGCGCCGGCGAGCTCGGCGCGGACCAGACCCTGACCTTCCTGCGCGAGGTCGACTCCATCAACATGCGCCGGCGCATCCGCATGGTCGACCTGGCCCGCGAGGTCTGCGACGGCTCCCTGATCGGCAAGCGCGTGGCGGTCCTGGGCGCGGCGTTCAAGCCCGACTCCGACGACATCCGCGACTCCCCCGCCCTGAACGTGGCCGCGCAGATCCAGCTGCAGGGCGGTGACGTGGTCCTGACCGACCCGGCCGCGCTGGACAACGCCCGCAAGGCCGTGCCCTCCATCGGCTTCGCCGAGACGGTCGAGGAGGCCGTCACCGGCGCCCACGTGGTGCTGCTGCTGACGGAGTGGAAGCAGTACCGCGACCTGGAACCGGCCACGATCTCGCACCTGGTCGCCGCCAAGCGCGTCCTGGACGGGCGCAACGCCCTGGACCCGGCCCGCTGGCGCGCGGCGGGCTGGACCTACCGCGCCCTGGGCCGCCCCCGCGCCTGACCCACCCCCACCCCTCCCACCCCCGGTGATCGAGGAAGTTGCCACTTCCTCGATCACCGGGGGTGGGTGTGGGGGAAGTGCGGGGGTTCGCGGGGAGCCGCGCGGGGGCCCGGCGAGGACCCGGGAGAGCTCGCGGCGGGTCACCCGTGCGCGACACCGCGTGCCCCTACTGTGGTGACGTGCCCGTCCCGCCGCCCCCCACCTCCGACCCGGCGCAGCCGTCCCCCCGCCGGACGCCGGGGCGGCCCGCGCCCGCCGGGGACGACCGGACGGTCGACGGGCGCACCGGCTACACGGCCACCACCTACGGGCGCCCGGCGCGCCGGCGTCCCGAGCGCGCCGCCGCGCAGACCCCCGGGCGCGAGCAGCGCCTCGCGGAGCTGCGGCAGCCGGAGGAGCCCGCCCGCCGCACCGCGCCGCCACCCGCCGGTCCCCCGCCGCCGCGCCGCCCGCACCGCTCGGTGGCCCGGCGCCGCCGGCGCGTCCTGCTCGTCCTGCTCGTCGTCGCCCTCGTCGTCTACCCGCTGACCCTGGCCTGGCGCGGGCTGTCCGCGGTGCAGCACACCGCCGCCGCCCCCACCGGCGAGCGGCCCGCCGACACCCCCGGGACCACCTACCTGGTGGTCGGCAGCGACTCCCGCGACGGCATGAGCGCCGAGGAGCTGGCGCAGTACTCCGCCGGCGGCGACGACATCCTCGGCCGGCGCACCGACACGATCATGCTGCTGCACGTGCCGGAGTCCGGGCCGGCCGCGCTCATCAGCGTCCCGCGCGACTCCTACGTGCCGATCCCCGGCCACGGCTCGGGGAAGATCAACGCCGCGTTCGCCCTGGGCGGTGCGCCGCTGCTGACGCAGACGGTCGAGGAGGTCTCCGGCCTGCGCGTGGACCACTACGTCGAGACGGGCTTCGCCGGCTTCGCGCACATCGTGGACGCCGTCGGCGGTGTCGAGATGTGCCCGCCGGCGGCGGTGCAGGACGTGCGCGCCGGCCTCGACATCGCGGCCGGCTGCCAGGAGATGGACGGCGCCACCGCGCTGGGGTACGCGCGCTACCGCTACTCCGACCCCGCCGGCGACCTGGGCCGCGCGGCGCGCCAGCGCGAGCTGCTGGCGGCCATCGTGGACGAGGCCACCTCGCCCACCACGCTGCTGAACCCCCTCCGGGCGTTCTCGCTGGCCTCGGCGGCCGGCGGCGCCCTCACCGTCGACGAAGACGCCTCGCTGGGTGCGCTGCTGACGTTCGCGAACGGGATGCGCTCGGCGACCGGCTCGGACGGGATCTCCATGACCGTGCCGGTGGCGAACGCGAACCTGCGCACCTCCTCGGGGCTCGCCGTGAAGTGGGACACCGAGCGGGCGCTGGAGATGTTCGCCGACCTGGAGGCCGACGACACCGAGGCGCTGCGCTCCCTGCTCCCCTGAGCGCTCCCCGCCGGCAGGGGCGGGTCAGAGGGTGCCGGTGAGGCCGACGACGGCCTCGGTGAGCATCTGGTCGTGCTGCTGCTCGTCGAGGGACCCCTCGGCGAGGCGGTGGTCGAGGACGCGACGGACGAGCTCCGCCGCGTCAGCGCGCGCCACCGTCGCGCCGCGGCCCCCGACCGCGGGGAACACGGCGAGCTCGCTCCCGTCCCCGTAGGCCGGCCCGGCCAGCCACGGTCCCCCGCCCTCGCGGGCCACCAGGCGGTGGACCTCGGCGGGGTCCATGGCCAGGACGGCGTGCGCGATGCGGTCGAGGTCGAGGACGTCGGTCTGCTCGTCGGCCATGGGCCGATCCTGGCACCGCGGCCCCGGCTGCGCCCGGCGGCGCGAGCCGCAGGGGCACGGCCGCCGGGACGACGGAGGGCGCGGGCGGCGGCTGCTGCCGCCACCCGCGCCCTCGCGCTCAGGTGGTCCCGGGGAACCCGTCAGGTCAGAACGCGGTGACCGCGTCCAGGGCGTTCACCAGGCCCTGCCCGTAGAAGCCGTTCACGTCGGCCGGGCCGGCGCAGGTGGCCGTGCTGATCGACTCGCCGGCGGCGGAGACGCGGCGGTAGGTGAACTCCGCCGGCACCGGGCAGGCCACGTCCTCGGCGGTGCCGAGCAGCAGCGCCTCGGTCAGCGACGGGTCGAGGGTCAGGGTGCCCGGGTGGGCGGGGTCCTTCTTCCCGTACTCGCTGACGATGAGGGCGGCGACGCCCGCGGCGTGCGGCGCGGCCATCGAGGTGCCCTGCAGGTACTGGTAGTACGCGTCCTCCCCGTCCTCCGTCTGCTGGCGGATGACGAACGGGGTGGTGGGCTCGCCCGCCTCGTCGACGTCGCCGTTGGCGATCGCCAGGTCCTCGGGGTAGGCGGCGAGGATCAGGCCGGCCGGGTCGACCCGGTTGTCCGGGGTGTCGTAGGCGTCGCCGCCGGGGGCGGCGACGTCGGCCTGCTCGGTGCCGTAGTTCGAGTAGTACGCCTTGCGGCCGGACGGGCCGGTGGAGGTCACGGTGACGACGCCGTTGCTCTCGGCGGGGACGCTGAGGCAGGTGGAGTTGTCGATGGTGCGCTCGCGGGCGTCGACGGGGTTGCCGTCGGCGTCGACCGGGTAGTCCGGGCTGGAGGTGTCCACGCCGGGCACGCCGAGGTCGGTGGACTCGTTGCCGGCCGCACCCACGGGCAGCACGCCCTTGCTGCGGGCGTAGTCGATGGCGCGCTGCACGGACTGCACGATGACGCGCTGCTCGGCCTGCTCCTCGGGCGAGTCGGCGGGGTTCGCCTGGCAGTTGTACAGCCACGGGTCGACGTAGAAGCTCATGTTCACGACGTCGACGCCGGTGTTGGCGGCGTAGGTGAGCGCGTCGAGGGTGGGCTGCAGGAAGAAGTACCCGGAGTCCTGGCCGGCGCGCAGGTTCACCAGGGTCACGTTGGGCGCGACGCCGGCCATGCCGAGGCCGTTGATGGGGGAGGCGATGGTGCTGGCGACGTGGGTTCCGTGGCCGTCACCGTCGACGTCGGCGGGGTCGACGCAGTCCTCGGTCTCGCACTCGCCGTCGATCTCGGGGATGTCGGTGACGAAGTTCCGGCTCGCCTCGGCGTCGAAGTTCGGGGCGATGTCGGGGTGGGAGCCGTCGACACCGGTGTCGATGACGCCCACGGTGACCTTCCGGCTGCCCGGCTGCACCTCGTAGGAGCCCTCGACGGTGGCGTCGATGGCGTCCATGTCCCACTGCAGCGGCGCGAGGGGCTCCGCGTCGGGCTCCTTGCGCTGCAGCGACTTCAGCTGCGCGGTGGCCTCGGCGGCGGCGCGCTCGGCGGCGGTGAGGCGCTCGATCGCGTCGGCGTCGTCGGCGACGTCCTCGGGGGCGCGGCCGATCTCGCGGTTCACGGCGGCGCCGACGAGACCGGCGGCGGCGGCGGCCTTCTCGGCGAAGTCGCCGGCCTCGGAGCGCACGAGCGCGTAGCCGACCTCGGGGTTGCTGGAGACGACGGTGCCGCCGGCGGCCTCGATGGCGGCGCGCGCGGCGGCGTCGGCGGTGCCGGTCTCGTAGAGGACCACGTACTCGTCGGCTGCGGTCACGGCGCGGGAGGCGCGCTCGACCGCACCGGTGCCGGTGGTGGTGGGGTCGGCCGAGGACGCGGTCTGCGTGGCGGCCAGGGTCGCCGCGACGAGGGCGAGACTCGCCGCGGAGGAGAGGACGATCTTGCGCACGGAGCCTCCTGCCAGGGGGGACCGGGCGGGCGGGTTCACCCGTCCGGCGCAACAGCGTGGCCGAGTGTGGTGCTCACAGTGCTCACAGACAAGGGGGCGCGCTGGGCAGATCGTCGATCGCGACCTTCCCGTGACCGGCCTCCGTCAGCGCCGGAGGAGCTCCAGCAGCCCGTCCAGGAGCCTGCGACCGTCCATCCGCAGGCCGTCGTGCTGGTAGGCGTTGGTGACGAGCGTGCGGGTCCCACGGACCTCGCGGGCGGTGCGGGCGCTGAGCGGGTACGGGACGAACATGTCGTCGACGTACACCGCGGCGGCCAGCGGGACGGTGTTGGCGGCCAGCACCTCCGGGTCGTGCAGGGGCGGCAGGTCCGCGCGCTCGGCGAGCAGCTGCGCCGCACCGCGCAGCGGCACCAGTGCCGGGTCCTCCTCGAACTGCCACGGGTAGACGTGCTCGCCGGTGAACCGGAACGGCGCACCGGCGGGCGCGTCGAGGGAGAACTCGGGGAACTCCTCGCGCACCCGGTGCGCCGACCAGCGCGTCGCCCCGCCCGTGGCGGCCCCTTGCGCGTAGATCGACTCGTGCAGCACCGCGTACAGCGGGTGCGCCGCGAACGACAACCGCCGGCCGGCCTCCACGAGGAACCGCTGCCGCAACCGCCGCTCGCCGCGCACGGTGGTGAACGGGTCCTCCAGCGCGAAGTGCAGCGCGTCGAAACCCGACTGCTGACCCAGGGCGATCCCCAGGGTGCGGAAGCGCCGCGAGCTCAGCCGCTCCCCCGTGGGCAGGAGTTCCTCCGTCCCGTCCAGGTGCTGCGCGACGGCGCGGGCCACGGCCTCGTCGCGCGGGTAGCGTGCGAAGAACTCCTCGTTGCGCACGGCGGTCTGCGCGTAGGTGAGCCGGTACACGTCGTCGGCGCCGGTGGACAGGCCGGGCAACCCCGCGGTGACCAGTGCCCCGGCGAGGCCCTCCGGCGCCTGCGAGAGGTAGCAGGTGATGACGAAACCGCCGTAGCTCTGCCCCAGCGCCCACCAGGGTTCGTCCCCCTGCAGCGCGCGGCGCAAGGCCTCGGCGTCGGCGACGATGGCGTCGGCGCGGAAGTGCGCCAGGTACCGCGCCTGGGCGGCCGCGTCACCGACCTCCCCGAGGGACTGCGCGTCCAGGGGGGTGGAGTGGCCGGTGCCGCGCTGGTCCAGCAGCACGACGCGGAACTCCTCCAGCGCCCGCTCCAGCCAGCCGCCCACCACGTCCGGTCGCGGGGCGGGGTTCCCGGGGCCGCCCTGGAGGAACACCAGGCGCGGGGCGCGCTCGCGCCCGTCGCGCACGTACTCGCGGGCGAACACCTCGACCGTCCCCGGCTCGGTGCCGGTGCGGTCCAGGGGGGCGGTCAGGACGTGCTCGTGCACGTCGTGGCCGTCGACGCGGTGGGACTCGGTGATCATGTCTGGCGTGGTCATGCCACGGCCTCCTCGACGGTCGCGTGCCGGCGCACGTCGCGCAGCCGGGCGATGAGAGCGTCGACCTGCTCGTCGGCGAAGACGGAGTCGGGCCCGTGCGGTGCGCTGTCCGTGAAGGGGGCGGCGTAGAGCGCCCTCACCTCGACGGCGCCGTTAGCGGTCAAGTGGTCGATGATCAACTGGACGAAGCGGATCTGGTCGACGCTGAAGGCCGTGTCGTCGAGGAAGTCCGCGAAGACTTCGGTGGCCGCCTGCCGGTCGAGGCCGACGAGGGAGCGGATGAACAACCCCAGGCCCTGAGCTTCCTCGCTCGCGCGGGCGATGTCGGCGTCCTGGGCCCCCGACTCCAGGAGCATCTGCTCGAGCGCGGTGAGGTCATCGGTGGTCAGTGCGATGTTGCGGCGCAACCGTTGCAGCGCCAGGTGGTCCTCGTGCCGGCGTAGGTAGGCCGTCGTCTTCTCGCGGAAGCGTTCCCAGTTCGTGCCGGGGGTGATGCCGGGGAGATCGACGACGCTCTCGTGCCCCAGTTCGTCGGCGAAGTTCGTGTAGACGACGGCGCGCTGGGACTTCTCGATGAACTGCACGAGGTCCCGCACCCGCCGTCGCACCCGTTCGAGGTGCGGGAGGGGGACATCCACCCACCACTCGTCACCGGCGACGTCATCGAGCAGTTGGGCCTGGGCGGCGATGGCGGGGATGCTGGTTCGGGAGACGAGGGAGCTCGCGATCTCCTGCACCTGCGTCCGCAACCGGTCGAAGGTGCCCACGTCACCGTCGAGGTGGGCGAGTTGCAGGCGCAGCAGCAGGAGGTCGAACCGTTTGCTGTTCTCCTCGTCGGCCCCTTCGGAGGAGGGGAGCCCGGCGAGGTGCTGGGCGACGTCACCGGCTCGGTCGGGGGTAAACGGCCGGTGCCAGGAGGCGGGGTCGACGTAGATCTCAACCCACTCGCGCTGGGGACGGACGAGGAAGTTGTCGAGGTTCATGCCGGTCACGTAGGAGCGGCAGAGGTCGGCGGTGTCGGCACGCAACCCGCGTTCGTCCTGGTCGCCGCGGCCGAGGACGGTGTCGGCCGGCTCAGGGCCGAGCTGACCGTCGAGGCCGGCGACGAGCGATACGCGCGCCTCGAACAGCCGCTCCACCAGGGACCGCTGCACCGATCCGCCCGTTTCCGGGAGGTCCTGCTGGAAGTACTCGAGGTTCCCGCAGAAGTCGAAGACGTAGAAGTCCTCCTTGTCCTGACCGGGCCCGTAGAGGTCGGGGCGGAGCCGGGTCCCGCGGCCCATCATCTGCCAGAACTTGCTCTTGGCCCGCACGGTCTTGAAGAAGACGAGGTTCACGATCTCGGGGACGTCGATTCCGGTGTCGAGCATGTCGACGGAGATCGCGATGTGGGGGGCCTTGTCGGGCTGGGAGAAGTCGTCGATGAGGGTCTGCGCGTACGGGACGGCGTGGGTGATGACCCGCGCGAAGTGGCCGGCCAGGTGGGGGTAGGCCTGGTCGAAGCGCTCGCGGATGAACTCGGCGTGCTTCTGGTTCTTCGCGAACACGATGGTCTTCCCGAGGCGGTCGCCGCCGGCAACCTTGCGCCCGTCGGCCATGAGCTTCGCCAGGACCTTGTCGACGGTGTCGGTGTTGAAGAGGAAGCGGTTGAGCTCCTCCGCGGACACCGCGTCGGGCGGGTCGACGTCCTCGCCCCACTCGGCGGCGTCCCAGTCGTCCTTCTCCTGCTCGCTGAGGTCGTCGTAGGTGATGCCGTGCCGCAGGAACTTCGTCGGCAGCGCGACGGCGCGGGCGGGTACGAGGAAGCCGTCGTCGATGGCCTCGGCGAGGCCGTAAGCGTCGGTGGGGACGCCGTCCTCGAGGTGGAAGAGCTCGTAGGTGTTGCGGTCGACCTCGTCCTTGGGGGTGGCGGTGAGGCCGACGGGGAGGGAGTCGAACCAGGCGAAGATGGACTTGTACTTCTGGTAGACGGAGCGGTGCGCCTCGTCGATGACGACGAGGTCGAAGTAGCCGGGCCCGAAGAGCCGCTCACCGCCGTCGGTGGCGTCGATGAGGTTCATCATCGTCGGGTAGGTCGAGGCGTAGACCCGACCTTCGCTGATCTTCTCGGTGACGAGGTTGACGGTCGCGACGTTGGGCAGGTGTTCCTTGAACGCGCCGACGGCCTGGTTGACGAGCGCGGTCCGGTCGGCGAGGAAGAGGACGCGCTTGACCCAGCCGGCTTCCATGAGCTGCTTGACCAGGGCGATGACGGTGCGGGTCTTCCCCGCCCCGGTGGCCATGACGAGCAGGGCGGCGCGCTGCTTGCGGGTGAAGGCGTCGTCGATCGCCCGGATGGCGCGGGTCTGGTAGGGCCGCCCGACGATCGCGGCATCGATCGTGGCGTCGGCGAGCGGGAGCCGCGTGGTGCGGCGGGCGACCATGAGCTCGAGCTCGGTGCGGGTGAGGAAGCCCTGCAACTTCCGCGGCGGGTAGCCGGAGGCATCGTCCCAGAGGTGGGTGACGTACCCGTTGGTGTAGAGGATGACCGGCCGACGTCCGGTCATGGCCTCCAGGCAGTCGGCGTAGAGCTTGGCTTGCTGCTGACCGATCGCTGGGTCTGTCGTAGTGCGCTTGGCCTCGACGACGGCCAGCGGGAGGCCGTCCGCCCCCCACAGGACGTAGTCGACGTAGCCGATGCCGCTCTCGTTCGGCATGCCGACGACCTCGAACTCGCGGTCGCGCTCGTCGTCGAGGCGCCACCCGGCTTCGGCGAGCAGTTCGTCGATCATGAGCGCGCGGGTCGTGGCTTCGTCGTAGTCGCGGTCGTCGCTGGCCGTCGACGCGGCCTTGGCGGCGGCGATCTGCTGGAGCAGGTCCGCGATCTCCGCATCCTTCGCGGCGGCGAGGTCGTCGCGTTCGCGCAGCGCCTTGGCGTGCTCCTCGTCCTGCTGCTTGAACCTCGCAGCGAGCTTCACGACCTCGTCGCGGCTCAGCGGCGCCCGCTGCGCGGCGAGGTCAGGGTCGAACGTCGCCTGCCGCGGCACCGCGTCCGGATCCGTGGAGTAGTGGAACGCCGCCCACAGCATGACGTGGTGCAGTTCGCGGACGACGTCGAGCGCCGTGCGCGCCGGGATCTGCTGGGCGTCGTGGACGGCGCGGTTGCCGACCTTGCGCAGCAGGTTGAGCTTCTGCCCGATGCCGACCGTGATGACCTGCTGGAACGCGGGGTCGTTCAGGCGGGCGGAGAAGTCGTCCCGGTACGGGGCGGGGAGGCGGTTCAGCTCGTAGAGGTGGGCGACGAGGAGTTCGGCGGCACGGCGGGCGTAGAAGCATGCCGAGCGCGGGTCGGAAGCAAGGTAGGACTCGGCGCGGGCACAGTCAGCGTGTAGGAGTGGCCAATCGTCGGCAAGGAAGACGAAATTTGTCACAGCTCTCCCGAGAAGGCGCGGTGTTGCAGCGAAGCGTGAAGTTCGGTCAGCAAATAGCTCTTTCGTCGACTAATCTGCGCCATCGCTTCCACCGCCTCCAAAGCCGAGACGAATCGCTGCTGCACTTCCATCGGAGGCTGAACTACAGGGAGTTGCCGAAGTCGCGCCAGTGTAATCTCCCTGAAAGTTGCCCCTTTTACCTGAGCTTGAATCCATCGCTGAGCACGGGGAGAGCGTAGATACTCCAGCAAGAAGAGGGGGTGCAATCTCGGCCCTGGAGCGATGCGCGCTGTTCCCTGCGTCAAGTTGGCACCCTCAAGACCGAGCGGAACCATGGCCGTCGTACCAACAGTGGCTCTAATGCTCATGACGATGTCCCCCACCGAGACGCGTGATCTCTTGAATCTCTCAGCAATTTCCGGCGATGTTTTTCGAAGTTGATTTACGGCTATCTGACCATCAACAAGATCGCCTGTTCGGATATAGGGAACTCCGTCCTCAACATCGGGGCCAGCCTGGACGATCCCGTAGGTCACGACCGTGCCGTCACGGACAACGGCAGCCAGAGGCTTCATATCTCGAGCAGTCGTGGTGTCGGACTCGATGTACTTGTTGAACAACGATGCCTTCGCGTCCTGACATGCAGTGACGAAACTCTCTTGCTGGCGTCGAAGAGTGGCGACTCCATCAAGGAGAGCCGCGATCCGACGCTGCTCAGCGAGGGGCGGCAACTCCATGCGAAGTGATGCAACGACTTGCCGAGTAATACCTCGAATCGTTGCTCCACGGGCTTGGGCGACAAGAAACGTCTGCCGCGACCGCAGGAAATGCTCGATATAGCCTACATCGCAGACAAGCGCGTCAGGCAGGATTGCGGTGATGTCTTGACTAAAAGCCACAGAATCCTTTACCCGGGCCACTTTTCCAACGCTCGTGCGAGTAACGAGTAAGAGTGCTCCAGGTGATGCGACCGTAGTAGCAGACTGGGAGACTGCTTCTCGCGAAATACGGTGACGTTCCAAGATATTCCCCTCAGGAGTGATATCAGCCCCCGTAACCCACGGAATATCCCCTCGATAATATTCGGGTCGCGAGCGCGCAGGAGTTCCCCCGCTCGCGAACTGAACAATATCGCCAAGCGAGACGATCTTCATTCCAGCATCTCCTTGAGCACGCTGAGATTTCGACTAATCTCGCCATCTAGCGCCTCTAGCTCTGCAATAATTTCCGCTGGCTCCCGATGTTCCATGTCATCGGGAATCATATCCTTGTACCGGTTCACCGACAGGTCATACCCCTGCGTCGCGATATCCGCTTTCGGCACGCAGAAGCTCCTTTCGGTCCGCGCCCGCTTCCGCTCGCTCCCATTCCGCTGCCCCCACCGCGCCAGCACGTCCGGCAGGTCGTTCGCCTCCACGGGGTTGCGCTTGTCGTCCAGCGAGAACCCGTCGGCGGCGACGTCGTAGAACCACACGTCGTCGGTGCCACCGGAGTCGGTCTTGGTGAAGAACACGATCGCGGTCGACACCCCCGCGTAGGGCTTGAACACCCCGGACGGCAGCTTCACGATCGCGTCGAGCTTCTGGTCCTCGACGAGGATCCGCCGCAGTTCCTTGTGGGCCTTGCTGGAGCCGAACAGCACCCCGTCGGGGACGACGACCGCCGCCCGCCCACCCGGCTTGAGCAGCCGCAGGAACAGGGCGAGGAACAGCAGCTCGGTCTTCTTCGTCTTGACGACGCGCTGCAGGTCCTTCGCCGTCGACTCGTAGTCGAGGCTCCCCGCGAACGGCGGGTTGGCGAGGATGAGGGAGTACAAGCCTTCCTCATCCGAGGCCCCCTCGGACAGCGAATCGCGGTAGCGCACGTCGGGTGACTCGATGCCGTGCAGGAGCATGTTCATGCTGCCGATGCGCAGCATCGTCGAGTCGAAGTCGTAGCCGTGGAACATGCTGTGGTGGAAGTGCCGGCGCTGCTCCGCGTTCGTCATGATCGACGGGTGCTCGCGGCGCAGGTACTCCGAGGCGGCGACGAGGAAGCCGCAGGTCCCTGACGCCGGGTCGCAGATCTCGTCGTCGGGCTGCGGGGCGGTCATGTGGACCATGAGCTGGATGATGTGGCGCGGCGTGCGGAACTGGCCGTTGACCCCGGCGCTGGCGATCTTCGACAGCAGGTACTCGTAGAGGTCGCCGTTGGTGTCCCGGTCGACCATCGGGATGTCGTCGAGCATGTCGACCACCCGCGACAACAGCGCCGGCGTCGGGATGGTGAAGCGGGCGTCCTTCATGTGCTCGGAGTACGTCGAGCCGTCGACGCCCAGGCGGCGCAGCATGGGGAAGACCTGGTCGGCGATGAGCTGATGCATGACACCCGGTTCGAGGTCCTTGAAGCGCGACCACCGCAGGGCGTCCTGGCCCGGCTGGAAGATCGGGGACTCGATCGGCTCCCCCGTGCGCTGGGCCATCTTCTCGTCGCGGGTGTGCAGCTCGTCAAGACGGCGGATGAAGAGGAGGTACGTGATCTGTTCGATCACCTCGAGCGGGTTGGAGATGCCGCCCGACCAGAAGGCGTCCCAGACGCGGTCGATCCTGCCCTTGAGCTCGCCGGTGATCACCCGCCCAATCTACCGATCGCCGCCGACACGGGCCGAGCTGTCGCGGCGTCAGGGCGGGATGAGGCCATGCCGCGCCCGCAGCCGACCCTCGTCTACCACATGACGCGGATCGAGCGGCTCGCTGGCATGGTCCGGGAGGGCTTGCTGTCCGACACCGAGTGCCGACGCCGGGGGATCACCGGGGTCGGCATCGGCTACAGCCACCTCAAGGAGCGACGCGCCCACCGCACCGTCCCGTGCGGCGCGGGCGGCACCTTGGCCGACTACGTGCGGTGGTACTTCGCGCCGCGGAGCCCGATGCTCTACGCGATCACGAAGGGGCAGGTCGGCGCCGAGGCCGCGCAGACGGAAGAGATCGTCTACGTGGTCAGCTCCACCCAGCGCCTGCGGGAGGCGGGCGTCACCGTCGTCGCGAGCGACCGGCACGCGGTGCTCCAGCTCGCCCGGCTGAGCGCCGATGACGCCGATCTCGACGGCGACGACTTCGTCGACTGGGGGCTCATGGAGGCACGGATGTGGGCTCCGACCCCCGACCAGCCCGACCGCAAGGAAAGGCGCCAGGCCGAGTGCCTGGCCCACCCTTCAGTGCCCTGGTCGGCCGTGGCGGGAGTGGTCACCCGGACGGAGGAGGCGGCGCGGAAGGTGGAGACTGTGCTGCGAGACTGCGGCGGGACGACCTACGTCGATGTCCGACCCCACTGGTACTTCTGAGGAGGTGTCGATGCCCATCACCGTCACGAGCGGCAACCTCCTGACTCAGGACGTCGATGCCCTCGTCAACACCGTCAACACCGTCGGTGTCATGGGCAAGGGCATCGCCCTGCAGTTCAAACGCGCCTGGCCCGAGATGTTCACCGCCTACGCGGTGGCCTGCGAGCGCGGCGAGGTGCAGCCCGGACGGATGCACGTCTGGGAGACGGGGGCGTTGACCGGCCCGCGGTTCATCATCAACTTCCCCACCAAGCGTCACTGGAAGGACCGGTCGCGACTCGAGGACGTCCGCAGCGGCCTCACCGACCTCGTCCGCGTGGTCGACGAGCACGGCATCACCTCCATCGCCGTCCCACCCCTGGGGTGCGGGAACGGCGGGCTCGCCTGGCGTGACGTCGAACCGCTCATCGCGGGCGCCCTGAGCCCCGTCGCCGACAGGGTGGACGTCCGGGTCTTCGCCCCCGCGGGAGCGCCGCCCGCCGCGGAGCAGGTCCACCGCGAGCGCGCCCCGCAGCTCACCCCGGGGCGGGCTGCCCTGCTCGCGCTCATGTCCTTCTACGAGCAGCTCACCTTCGAACCACCGACTCCCGTCGAGGTCCAGAAGCTCGCCTACTTCCTGCAGAACGCCGGCGAACCTCTGCGCCTGCACTTCGTGCAGCACCGCTACGGCCCGTACGCCGACGACCTGCGGAAGTCCTTGCGCGCGATGGAAGGGCACTACATCAGCGGCTTCGGGGACGGCTCGGCCCGCGTCGACGAGGCGGAACCGATCCGGGTGCGACCGGAGACGGCACCGGTCCTCGCGGACTACCTGGCCGAGCACCCCGAGACGGAGCGACGCATCCACGAGGTGCTGGCGGCCATCGAGGGCTTCGAGAGCACCTACGGCCTCGAGCTGCTCGCCACGGTCCACTGGCTCCTGCAGCACGACGAAGCAGCGGCGGGCTCCTGGGGCGACGCCCACGCGAAGGTCCGCGCGTGGAGCCCTCGGAAGGCGTCGCTGTTCACCCCGCCGCACGTCGAGACGGCCTGGCGCGCCGTGAAGGAACGCCACCTCGTGCCCACCGGCTGAGTCAGGCGCCGAAACCCGTGCCGGTGCGCCGGGCCCGCGCGCGCAGCTTCTCCCCCTTGTCGACCGCGGTCTGCCGCAGCGACTCCTGGAACTCCACGACCCGCTCGCGCAGCGCCTCGTCGGTGGCGGCGAGGATCCGCACGGCCAGCAGCCCGGCGTTGCGGGCGCCGCCGATGGAGACGGTCGCCACCGGCACGCCGGAGGGCATCTGCACGATGGACAGCAGCGAGTCCATCCCGTCCAGGTGCCGCAGCGGCACGGGCACGCCGATCACGGGCAGCGGGGTGACGCTGGCCAGCATCCCCGGCAGGTGCGCGGCGCCGCCGGCTCCGGCGATGACGACCCGCAGGCCGCGCTGGGCGGCCGAGGCGCCCCAGGCGACCATGTCGTGCGGCATGCGGTGCGCGGAGACGACGTCGGCCTCGTAGCCGACGCCGAACTCCTCCAGCGCCTTCGCCGCGTCCTCCATGACGGGCCAGTCGGAGTCCGAGCCCATGACCAGGCCGACCTCGACCGCCTGCGCGCGTGCGTTCACTCGTCGATCTCCCCCGCGATGAAGGCCGCGGCGTGCCGGGCGCGCGCGCGGACGGATTCCAGGTCGTCGCCGTAGACGGTGACGTGGCCGAGCTTGCGGCCGGGCCGCTGCTCCTTGCCGTACAGGTGCACCTTGGCACCCGGGTCGTGCGCCATGACGTGCAGGTAGGAGCGGTACAGGTCGGCGTGCCGCTCCTCGATGCTCGCCGGGCCGAGGACGTTGACCATGACCGTCCAGGGCGCGCGGGCGGAGGTGTCGCCCAGCGGCAGGTCCAGCACGGCGCGCAGGTGCTGCTCGAACTGACTGGTGACGGAGCCGTCGATGCTCCAGTGCCCGGAGTTGTGCGGGCGCATCGCCAGCTCGTTGACGAGCACCTCGCGGCGGCCGTCGCGCTCCACCTCGAACACCTCCACGGCCAGCACCCCGGTGACGCCCAGGCCGTCGGCGACGCGCAGCGCCACGTCCGTCAGGGAGGCGGCCAGGTCGGGGTCCAGGTCCGGGGCGGGGGCGGTGACCTCGTGGCAGACGCCGCCGCGCTGGACCGTCTCCACCACCGGCCAGGCGGCCGCCTGGCCGGAGGGGCTGCGGGCGACGAGGGCGGCGAGCTCCCGGGTGAAGGGCACGTGCTCCTCCGCGAGCAGCGGCCCGCGCCCGGCCCAGTCGGCGAACCAGGCGTCGGCGGTGGCCCACCCGGCGTCGCCGGGGCCGTCCAGGACGAGGACCCCCTTGCCGTCGTAGCCGCCGCGCGGGGTCTTCAGCACCACCGGCCAGCCGGCGCCGGCCGCGAACGCCTCCACGTCGGCGCGGCCGGCGACCCGCGCCCACCGCGGGCAGGGCAGGCCGAGGGCGGTGAGCCGCTCGCGCATGACGATCTTGTCCTGGGCGTGCAGGAGGGCGTCGGCGCCCGGTTGCACGCTCGTCAGCTCCGCCATGGCGCGCAGGCCCTCGGCGGGCACGTGCTCGTGGTCGAAGGTGACGGCGTCGCACTCCGCCGCGAAGGCGCGCAGCGCGTCCAGGTCGCCGGCCGCGCCCACCGGGGCGGGGGTGATGACCTGGGCGGCGCTGGTGCCCTCCCCCTCCGCGAGGACCCGCAGGCGCAGGCCCAGGGCCACCGCGGCCGGCTGCATCATGCGGGCGAGCTGACCGCCGCCGACGACGCCGACGACGGGGAACCCGCCGGGCCGGTCATACGGCGCGGGGTCGGGGCGGGCTCCGGTGGCGCCGGGCGCGTCGGGGGCTGCGGCGGGGGCGGCGTCGGAGGGGGCGCTCGTCACAGCAGGGAGGGTAGGCGACGGCCGCGAACCCCCGCGCCCGGCGTGTCGGGCACCGATCCGCACGGCGTGTCGAGGGCCTTCACACGGTCGGTGACGACCTGTGGGTCCACCCTGGTTCCGGGATGCCCGTACCGGACGGGTGGTGAATCCTTGGGTCCGCTCCGCGGACCCGCGGCGCGTCCCACGGAGGGGGAACTGCAGTGCTCACCGTCATCGCCTGCGTGGCGCTCGTCGTCGTCGGCATCCTGGGTGCCGTCAAGATGGAGGACCACCTCGACCCGTCGAAGAGCCGCAGCGGCGCCGACCGCTGACCGCCGCGCCCAGGGGGCTCCCAGCGGCATCCGCCACACTGCGGGGTCGATGAGCACGACCCCGCCCGCGGGGCGCGAGAACGGAGCACCGCCCACCGTGGCTTCCCACACGGCCGACCCACCCCCCGGCACGCCCCGCCCCGGGCTGATCGCACGGCTGCGCAGCACCTACGAGGTGCTGGCCCGGGAGGCCGCCAAGTTCGGCGTGGTGGGGGCGGTCGCCTTCGTCACCGACTTCGGCGTCTTCAACCTGCTGAGCTTCGCGGGCCCGGACGGCGTGGGCGTGCTGCACCACAAGCCGCTGACCGCGAACGGCATCGCCATCGCCGTCAGCGTCGTGGTGGCCTGGCTGGGCAACCGCTACTGGACCTTCCGGCACCGCCGGCGCGCCTCGGCCCCGCGCGAGCTGCTGCTGTTCGCGCTGATGAACGGCGCGGGGCTGCTCATCAGCGCCGCCTGCCTGGGTTTCACCTACTACGTGCTGGGGCTGCGCGGGCCGCTGGCGTCGAACATCTCCGCGAAGGTCGTCGGCGTGGGGCTGGGGACGCTGTTCCGCTGGTGGGCGTACCGGCGCTTCGTGTTCGTGGAGGAGCTGCGCGAGGAGGGCTGGGAGGCTCCCCGGCCCGGGGAGGCGCTGCGTCCGCCGGGGACCTCACACGCCGCGCAGGTGGACGACGTCGGCGGCGGCCAGGCTCGTCGCGGCACCGCCTGAGGTCCGCACCACGAGGCGGCCGGTGCCGTCGACGTCCTCGGCCGTGCCGGTGAGCACGTCCCCGCCGGGCAGGTGCGCGCGCACGGGGGCACCCAGGGTGAGGCAGGCGGCGCGGTAGGCGTCGGCGGTGGCGCCCGGGTCGGTGGCCCACTCGTCCAGCCGGGTGCGCAGCGCCCGCAGGTAGCGGCGCAGCACGGTGTCGCGGTCGGTGCTGCGCGCCCCGGCCAGCGCCAGCGAGGTGGGCGGCACCGGGGCGGGTGCTCCCGGGGCGGGGGGCGGCAGCTCGTCGGCGCGCTGCGTCACGTTGAGCCCGGCGCCGAGCACGACGGCGCCACCGCGCACCTCGGCCAGCACCCCGCACACCTTCCCCGGCCGCCCCGGCCCGGCGACCAGCACGTCGTTGGGCCACTTCAGGCCCGCGTCCACGCCGAGCGCGCCGAGCGCGTCCACGACGGCGACGCCGGTCAGCAGCGGCAGCCACGACCACCGCTCCGGGGCGGCCGCGGGGCGCAGCAGCACCGAGACGGCCAGGCCCGCCCGCGGCGGCGAGGTCCACGTGCGCCCCAGCCGCCCGCGGCCGGCGTCCTGGTGCTCGGCGACGAGCACGGTTCCGTCGGCGACGTCCTGGCGGGCGCTGCGCTCCAGCAGGTCGGCGTTGGTGGAGCCGGTGCGGGCGACCACGTCCAGCGCCGCCCAGCCGCCGGGGCCGACGAGGGCGCGGCGCAGGGCGAGCGCGTGCAGCGGCGGGCGCTCCAGGTCGGTCCAGGGACGCTGGGCACCCGTGCGGTCGGCGGCCTCCTCCACGCCCGCCACGGTAGCGGCGGGCCGGGTTTCCCCTCCGGGGCGTCCGTGTGCTTAGGTTTGCCTCTCCTACCCCAGCCCTGCCCGAGGAGGCCACCGTGCCCGTGCGCGCCACCCGCCGTTCCCTGCTGCTGAGCGCCCCCCTGGCGGCGCTGGCCGCCGCCACCGCCTGCGGGTCGCAGGAGACGGGCACCACCACCGGGTCCGCGGGCACCGCCGCGGCGGCCGGCGCGGAGGGCACCTTCCCCGTGACCGTCGAGCACGCGCTGGGCAGCACCACCGTCGAGGCCGCCCCCGAGCGGATCGTCACCTGGGGCTGGGGCTCGCAGGACGTGCTGTGGGCGCTGGGCCTGCAGCCGGTCGGCGTCCCGGAGATCACCTACGGCGGCGAGGACGGCGCCTACCCCTGGTGGGAGGGCCACCACGACCCCTCGGTCACCACGTCGATCGGCGCGAGCGAGACCGGCGAGGTGCCGTTCGAGAAGGTCGCCGAGCTGGCCCCCGACCTGGTGCTGGCGGTGAACTCGGGCCTGACCGAGCAGGACTGGACCACCCTCACGCGGATCGCCCCGACGGTCGCCTACCCCGACCAGCCGTGGCAGACCACCTGGCAGGACCAGGCCAGGCTCATCGGGCGGGCCGTCGGCAAGGAGCAGGAGGCCGAGGACCTCGTCGCCGAGGCCGAGGCCGACCTCACCGAGCGCGCCGCCGCGAACCCGCAGCTGGAGGGCAAGAGCTTCGCGTACGTGTACGCCACCTCCGCGGGCCTGTCCGTGTACCTTCCGGGCGACTCGCGCGTGGACACCCTGCACGGCCTCGGCCTCGTCGACGCCCCCGGGGTCACCGCCCTGGCGGAGTCCTCCGGGGAGTTCTACGTCGAGGTCGCCAAGGAGCGGGTGCGCGAGCTCGACTCCGACGTGCTCGTCGGCTACGGCGACATCTCCCTCGAGGAGCTGCGGGCCGACCCGGTGTACGCCACGATGCCGGCCGTCGCGAACGGCGCGGTGGTGTGGCTGACCGACCCGAACCTCATCGCCGCCACTTCCACCACGCTGCTGAACCTGCCGTGGCAGATGGACCGGCTCGTGCCGCAGCTGGCCGACGCCGCCACCGCCGCGGACGCCGCCGCGTGAGGTCCGCCGCGTGAGGTCCGCCCCCCGTGGGGGGCGCCGCTAGGGTCGGCGCGGTGAGCACCGCACCGCGCCGGCCCACCGTCCTCGACGCGATCGCCGAGGACCACTTCTCCGCCCTGCTGCGGCTGCAGCCGGCCCTGGCGCTGTCCGTGGGCGCCCCGGACCCGGCGCCCGGCCTGGGCGACCGCTCCCCCGCCGGCCTGGCCGAGCTGGCCTCCCTGGCGCGCACCACCCTCACCGCCGTCGACGCCGCCCCGGTCACCGACGACGTGGACCGCGTCACGGCCGCCGCGCTGCGCGAGCGCCTCGGGGTGGAGCTGGAGCTGCACGACGCCGGCGAGGACCTCGGCGAGCTGAACGTCATCGCCTCCCCCGTGCAGGACCTGCGGATGGTCTTCGACCTCGTGCCCACCTCCAGCGCGCAGGACTGGGCGGACGTGGCCGGGCGGCTGGCCGCGGTGCCCGCGGCGGTCGACGGGTACGTCGAGAGCCTGCGCGCGGCGGCGGCGCGCGGCCGGGTCGCCGCCCGGCGGCAGGTGGAGGGGTGCGCCGCCGAGGCCGCCTCCCACGCCGCCGGCGACGGCTTCTTCGCCGTCTTCGCCGCCTCGGCCGCCGTGGACGGCGAACCCCTGGACGGCGCCCTCGCCGCGGACGTCGCCCGCGGCGCGGCCGCCGCGGCGCGCGCGTACGAGCGCCTCGCCGGGTTCCTGCGCACCGAGCTGCTGCCGCTGGCACCGGCCGCCGACGCCAGCGGCGAGGAGCGCTACCGCCTGTTCTCGCGCTACTTCCTCGGCGCGTCCGTGGACCTCGCCGAGACGTACGCGTGGGGCCTGGAGGAGGTCGCCCGGGTGCGCGACGAGATGGCCCGCACCGCGCGGGAGATCACCGGCTCGCCGGACGTGCCCGCCGCCGTCGCCGCCCTGGACGCCGACCCGGCCACCGTCGTCGCCGGCGCGGAGGCGTTCCGCGACTGGATGCAGCAGCGCTCCGACGAGACGGTGGCCGCCGTGGCGGGCACCCACTTCGACGTCCCCGAGCAGGTGCGGCGGCTGGAGTGCCGCATCGCCCCCACCACCGGCGGCGGCATCTACTACACCGGGCCCAGCGAGGACTTCTCCCGCCCCGGGCGCATGTGGTGGGCGGTGCCGCCGGGGCAGACGACGTTCTCCACCTGGCGCGAGGCGACCACCGTGCACCACGAGGGCGTGCCCGGCCACCACCTGCAGATCGGGCAGGCCGCGGTGCGCGCCGAGGTCCTCAACCGCTGGCGCCGGCAGGGCTGCTGGGTCTCCGGGCACGGCGAGGGGTGGGCGCTGTACGCCGAGCGCCTGGCCGCGGACCTGGGCCTGCTGCGCGGGCCGGGCGAGGTCCTCGGGATGCTCGACGCCCAGCTGCTGCGGGCCGCGCGCGTGGTCATCGACGTCGGCGTGCACTGCGGCTTCGACGCGCCCGCCGAGGTCGGCGGCGGGGCGTGGACGTACGCGAAGGCGTGGGCTTACCTGACGAGCTGCTCGGGCAACCACGAGGACGTGCTGCGCTTCGAGCTGGACCGGTACCTGGGCTGGCCGGGGCAGGCGCCGAGCTACAAGGTCGGCGAGCGCCTGTGGGAGTCGGTGCACGCGGAGGTCCAGCGCCGCGAGGGCGCCGCCTTCGACCCGGTCGCCTTCCACCGCCGCGCCCTGGACCTGGGCTCGGTGGGCCTGGACGTGCTGCGCGAGGCCCTGCTCGGCTGAGGACCGCGGCGGGGCGGGTGGGAGGATGCCGGCGTGCCGTCGCTGCTGCTCGCCTCCGCCTCCCCCGCCCGCCTCGCGACCCTGCGCTCGGCCGGGCTGGACCCCGCCGTGATCGTCTCCGACGTCGACGAGCCGGCGGTCGTGGAGCGCTACGGCGTCACCGACGGCGAGGACGTGTGCCTGGTCCTGGCGCGCGCCAAGGCCGAGGACGTCGCCGGCCGCGACGAGGTCCCCGACGACGCCCTGGTGCTGGGCTGCGACTCGGTGCTGGAGGTCGAGGGCGCGGACGGCGCCAAGCAGGTGCACGGCAAGCCCGCGGACGCGGACGAGGCCCGCGCGCGCTGGCGGGCGATGCGCGGGCGCAGCGGCGTGCTGCACACCGGGCACTGGCTGGTCGACGCCCGCGAGGACGGCTCCGGCGCCACCCTGGGCGGGGTCGCGTCCGTGACGGTGCACTTCGCCGACCTCACCGACGAGGAGGTCGACGCGTACGTCGCCACCGGTGAGCCGCTGGCCGTGGCGGGCGCCTTCACCCTCGACGGCCTCGGCGGCGCCTTCGTGCGCGGCGTGGAGGGCGACCCGCACGCCGTCGTCGGCGTCTCGCTGCCGCTGCTGCGCGAGCTGGTGCGCGAGGCGGGCGTGGCGTGGCCGCAGCTGTGGACGCCGGCGGCCCGGGAGCGCGCGGAGCGCGGCGGCGGGACCCGGCGGTAGTCCGGGACGGGCGGCACCGCGGAGCGGGCAGTAGTCTCAGCCGTCGCCCGAACCCCCGCCGAACACCCGGAGAACCCCGCATGACCTCCCCCGACCCCGCCCCCGTCGAGACGACCGGGCCGGCGGTGACGGGCCCCGTCACCAAGGTGCTCATCGCCAACCGCGGCGAGATCGCGGTGCGCGTGGTGCGCGCCGCGCGCGACGCCGGCATCGCGTCGGTGGCCGTCTACTCCGAGGGTGACCGCGACGCGCTGCACGTGCGGATGGCCGACGAGGCGTACTCCCTGGGCGGCACCACGGCCCGCGAGAGCTACCTGGACGCCGCGAAGGTCGTCGACGTGGCGCTGCGCGCCGGGGCGGACGCGGTGCACCCCGGCTACGGGTTCCTCTCGGAGAACGCGGCGTTCGCGCAGGCCGTCATGGACGCGGGCCTGACGTGGATCGGCCCGCCGCCGGCGGCGATCGAGGCGCTGGGCGACAAGGTCTCCGCCCGTCACCTGGCCGCCCGCGCGGGCGCGCCCCTGGTGGCCGGCACCCCCGACCCGGTGGCCGGCGCGGACGAGGTCCTGGCGTTCGCGGACGAGCACGGCCTGCCGATCGCGATCAAGGCGGCGTTCGGCGGTGGCGGGCGCGGGCTGAAGGTGGCCCGCCGGCGCGAGGAGGTCGCGGAGCTGTTCGCGTCCGCGGTGCGCGAGGCGGAGGCCGCGTTCGGGCGCGGGGAGTGCTTCGTGGAGCGCTACCTGGACCGCCCGCGGCACGTGGAGACGCAGGTGCTGGCCGACGCGCACGGCGGCGCCGTGGTCGTCTCCACCCGCGACTGCACGCTGCAGCGCCGGCACCAGAAGCTGGTGGAGGAGGCGCCCGCGCCGTTCCTGAGCCCGGAGCAGGAGGCCGAGCTGCGCCGCGCGTCGCTGGCGATCGTGCGCGAGGCCGGGTACGTGGGCGCCGGCACGGTGGAGTTCCTCGTGGCCGCCGACGGGACGCTGGCGTTCCTGGAGGTCAACACCCGACTGCAGGTGGAGCACCCGGTCACCGAGGAGGTCGCCGGCATCGACCTGGTGGTCGAGCAGTTCCGCATCGCCCGGGGCGAGGCGCTCGGCTACGAGGAGGTCCCCACCCGCGGCCACGCGATCGAGTTCCGCGTCAACGGCGAGGACCCGAACGCCGGTTTCCTGCCGCGCCCGGGCAAGCTGACGCGGTTCTCGCTGCCGTCGGGGCCGGGGGTGCGGGTGGACACCGGCATCGACCCGCGCGCGGCGGCGATCAGCGGCGGGGTGGAGATCTCCCAGGACTTCGACTCGCTGCTGGCGAAGCTGATCGTCACCGGCGCCACCCGCGAGCAGGCGCTGGCGCGGGCGAAGCGCGCGCTGGAGGAGTTCCAGGTGGAGGGCGTGCCGACGGTGCTGCCGTTCCACCGCGCGGTGGTGGCCGACCCGGCGTTCGCTGCCACCTCGCCGGAGGCGTTCGCGGTGCACACCCGCTGGATCGAGACGGAGTTCGACGCCTCCGGGCTGCCGGGTTCCGGGGAGCTGCACGCCGCGGACGGCGGTGCGGCGCACCGGGAGACGATCGTGGTGGAGGTCGCCGGCAAGCGCCTGGAGGTCTCCCTGCCGGTGGAGCAGCTGAACGCGCAGCTGTCCCGGGCCGGGCACGAGATCTCCCGCGCCGGGGTGGCCACGGGCGCGGCCGTCGCCCGCGCCTACCGCTCGGCCACCCACCGCGGCGGTCGCGGCAAGCGGGGCTCGAAGGCGCAGGGCGGCGCCTCGGGCAACCCGGACGCGCTGGTGGCGCCCATGCAGGGCACGATCGTGAAGGTGGAGGTCGCCGACGGCGACCGCGTCGAGGCCGGCGACCTCGTCGCCGTGCTGGAGGCGATGAAGATGGAGCAGCCGCTGACCGCGCACAAGGCGGGCACCATCAGCGGGCTGACCGCGACGCCGGGCGAGACCACCACGACCGGCACGGTGGTCTGCGAGATCGTCGACTGAACCCGCCCCGGCCGGGCGCGCGGGCGCGTCCGGCCGGGTGCGCCCCACCGGCCGTGGCACCCTCGGGCCCGTGACGAGGGTGCGCAGGGTGGGCGAGGTGGTCGGCCGGTGGTTCCCGGTCGTCGTGCTGGTGGCGGGTGCGGTGGGGCTGGCGACGCCGGGCACGTTCTCCGGGTGGTCGCCGGCGGTGCCGTGGCTGCTCAGCGTGATCATGCTCGGGATGGGCATGACGTTGCGCCCGGCCGACTTCGCGGTCATCGGCCGGCGCCCGTGGGCGCTGCTGCTGGGCGTGGTCGCGCAGTACACGATCATGCCGCTGCTCGGCTGGGGCATCGCGCAGCTGCTGGGGTTCTCCGCCGTGCTGGCCGCCGGCATGGTCCTGGTCGGCGCCGCACCGGGCGGGACGGCCTCGAACGTCGTGGTCTACCTGGCGCGCGGCGACACGGCGCTGTCGGTGGCGATGACGTCGGTGTCCACGCTGCTGGCGCCGTTCCTGACCCCGCTGCTGGTGCTCGCCCTGGTCGGTGAGTCGCTGCCGGTCAGCGGCGGCGACCTGTTCACCTCGATCGTGCGGATCGTCCTGGTGCCGGTGCTGGCCGGCCTGGCGCTGCGCCTGCTGGTGCCGCGGCTGGTGGAGCGCTGCCTGGACGTGCTGCCGCTGGTGTCGGTGGCCGGCATCACCGTCGTGGTGCTCGTGGTCGTGGCGGGCAGCGCCGCCACGGTGCGCCAGGTCGGTGGCCTGGTGGTGCTGGCCGTCGTCCTGCACAACGCCGGCGGACTGCTCCTGGGCTACGGCGTCGGCCGCGTCTGCGGGTTGTCCCCGGCGAGCCGGCGCGCGGTGAGCATCGAGGTGGGGATGCAGAACTCGGGCCTGGCCGCGGCGCTGGCCACCGTGCACTTCACGCCCGCCGCGGCGCTGCCGGCGGCGATCTTCTCCGTCTGGCACAACGTCTCCGGTGCGCTGCTGGCGAGCTGGTGGTCGCGCCGGCCGGTGGGCACCGCCGAGGGTGCGACCGGCGAGCCGGCCGCACCCGCCCGGCGCTGAACCGCTGCCCTCAGCGCGGCAGGACGGAGGCGTCGCCCGTGGAGGTGCGCACCGCGATCCGCCGCCCGGAGGTGGTGTCGACGGGCACCTCGACGACCTCGTCGCCGAAGCCGGTGCTGACGTCCACCGCGTAGGTGCCGTCGGTGGGCACCCGCACCGTGGCGTCACCGGTGCCGGTGGTCACCTCCACCGCGGTGGGGGCGCTGTCGAGCCACGCCTCCACGTCGCCGGTGCCGGCGCGGGCGCGCAACGACGCCACCTGCCCGCGCACGTCCAGGTCGCCGGTGCCGGTCTCCACGTCCAGCGGCCCGCCGCTCGCGCCGTCCCACCGCACGTCGCCGGTGCCGGCGCGGGAGGTGACGGCGCCGAAGGAGCCGGTCAGCTCCTGGTCGCCGGTGCCGGTGCGCAGGTCCAGGTCGAGCCCCTCGGGGACGGTCAGCTCCCAGTCCACCTCGCAGGGGCTCAGCCAGCTGCCGCTGCCGCAGTCGGTGCTCAGCCGCAGCTCGCCATCGACGACGTCGGCGCTGGAGCGGGCCCGCGACCAGCCGTCGTGCACGAGGGTGCGCAGCTGCACCCGCTGCGCGGTGGGGTCGGCGACGACCACGACGTCGCCGGTGCCGCCCACGGTCCGCACGGCGGCGACGGCCCCCTCGAACTCGCGGGTGGACTCGGTGCGGGTGGCGGTGACGTCGCCCAGCACGTCCAGGCCGCCGAAGCCGACGACGAGGGCGGTGAGCACCGCGAGCGCGGCGCGGCCCGGTGGGCGGCGCGGCGGCGCGGGCGGCGGCGCCTGCACGGTCAGCGGCGCGGTGGGGGCGCTCACGCGGGGCTCCCCGGGCGCGCGGCGGCCTCCAGGTGGCGCAGCACCGCCAGGACGCGGCGGTGGTCCTCGGTGTCCGGGGGCAGGGCGAGCTTGGCGAAGATGTTCGACACGTGCTTCTCCACGGCCTTGTCGGTGACGACCAGCCGGGCGGCGATGGCCGTGTTGGAGCGGCCCTCGGCCATGAGCTGCAGGACCTCCAGCTCGCGGGGGGTCAGGCGCTCCAGGGGGTCGTCGCGGCGGGCCCGCGAGAGCAGCTGCGCGACGACCTCGGGGTCGACGGCGGTGCCGCCGGCGGCGACGCGGTGCACGGTGGTGACGAACTCGTCGACGTCGCCGACGCGGTCCTTCAGCAGGTACCCGACGCCGCGCGCCCGCCCGCCGAGCAGCTCGGCGGCGTAGCGCTCCTCGACGTACTGGGAGAGCACGAGCACGGCGGTGCCGGGGTGCTCGCTGCGCACCACGATCGCCGCGCGCAGCCCCTCGTCGGTGAACGTGGGCGGCATGCGCACGTCGGTGAGGACCAGGTCGGGGCGGTGCTCGGCGGTGGCGCGCAGCAGCGCGTCGGCGTCGTCGACGGCGGCGACGACGTCGACGCCCTCGGCGCGCAGCAGCTGCACGAGGCCCTCGCGCAGCAGCACGGAGTCCTCCGCGAGCACCACGCGCACGCCGGGCGCCGCGGGGGCGGGGGTCCCGCTCAGGGCACCCGCGCCCACCGGGGCCGCGCCCACCGGGTCCGCGTTCACCGGGTCCGCGCCCACCGGGGCCGCGCCCACCGGGTCCGCGTTCACCGGGTCCGCGCCCACCGGGGCCGCGCCCACCGGGTCCGCGTTCACCGGTCGCCGCCGACGGTCCACGGCACGGCGGCCTCCAGCACGGTGGGCCCACCGGGGGGGCTGTCCAGGTGCAGCCACCCGTCGACGGCGGCGAGCCGGTCGCCCAGGCCGCGCAGGCCGCTGCCGCCGTCGGCGACGCTCCCGCCGGCGGGGGCGGCGCCGCCGACGCCGTCGTCGCTGACGCGCAGCCGCAGCAGCCCGGCACCGGGGGCTGCCTCGTGCCACAGCTGCACGACGGCGCGGGAGGCGCGGGCGTGCTTGGCGGTGTTCGTCAGCGCCTCGGAGACGCAGAAGTAGGCGATGGCCTCGGCGGTGGGGCTGGGTCGCCCGCCGGCCGGCAGGAGCACCTCGACGTCCACGGGCACGGGGCTGGCGGCGGCCAGCGCGGAGACGGCCGCGTCCAGTCCCCGGTCGGTGAGCACCGGCGGGTGGATGCCGCGCGCGACGTGCCGCATGTCGGAGATGGCGGCGGAGGCGGAGCTGCTGGCGGCGTCGAGGAACTCCCGGGCGGCGTCGGGGCCGCCGCGGTCGAGGGCGCGCTTGGCCATGCCCAGCTGCATGGCCAGGGAGACCAGCCGCTGCTGCGGGCCGTCGTGCAGGTCGCGCTCGATGCGGCGGCGCTCGGCCTCCACGGAGTCGACGGTGCGCGAGCGGGTCTCGGTGAGGGTCTCCACGCGGCGGCGCAGCACCGCCTCCCGCTCCCCCCGGCCGGGGCCGAGCAGGGCGCGGGCCGTGAGCACCTCCACGGCGGTGAAGGCGCGCGCCACCGGCGGCGTCAGGGCCAGCAGCAGGACGCCGGCGGCGGCGACGAGGAGGGCGGGGGCGTGCAGGGTGCCGGGGATGCCGAACGGCCAGGAGTACTCGCCGGCGTGGCCGAGGCCGGCGCTGACGGCGGGGGCGGCGAGCGCGGCCAGGCCGGTGCCGGCCAGGGCCAGGACGACGCCGGCGCCGATCACCCCGAAGGTGCTGACGAGGGCGAGGTGCCCGGCCCGGCGCCACGGGCGCGGGTCCAGCACCAGCTGGCGCCACCACGCTCCGGTCACGGGGCACGGCCCGGACGCCGGGACGTGCACGCCGAGCACGGCGGCCAGGCGGTAGCGCTCCAGGTGCGCGCCGGCGGCGACGAGCAGGCGCGCCGGCACCAGCAGGAGGAACCCGATGCCCAGCACGGGCACGAGGGCGGTGCCCGTCACCAGCAGCACCAGCGCGGTCACGTGCAGGGCGAGGGCGAGGGGGTGCAGCACGAGGTGCACCACCGACCACCAGCCGGACGCCCAGCGGCGCAGCGCACCGCCGGGGTGGTTCGCCGCCGGAACCGCTGGGGCCCAGCGCATCGTCTCGTCGCTCACGTCGAGAACAGTAGGGCGGTGGGCGGTGGCGGCGGGAGCGTGCGCGCACCCCGGTCCGGGGTGGGGTCAACCCCACCGCGGCGGGCGACGGGCGCCGCGGGCGAGGTCACCAGGGGCGGCTCCACCGCAGACCGGGGACGCGCGCGAAGAAGCCGTCGCGGCTCATCCAGGTCGCCTCGTGCTCGAGCGCCAGCGCCGCGTGGTAGCAGTCGGGCACCTCGTTGCCGGTGGCCCCGGTGGCGCGGACCACGTCGCGGAACAGCGCGAAGTGGCGGCGGCCGGGACGCAGGCGGACGACACCCGGGGCGTCCAGGAGCTCGCCGGCCCGCTCGAGGACGGCGCCGGGGTCGTGCCCCATCCCGGGGACGCGCGGGTGCGTCAGGACGCGCAGCGCGCCGGACACGACGAGTTCGCTGACGCCCAGCGGTTCCGCGGCGGCGACGGCGGCCTCGAGCCACGCGGCGGCGGCGGGGTGGTCCGGCGCCCCGGCGTCCCAGGCGGGGACGAGGACGTTGACGTCGACGCTCTTCACGCGGGTCGCTCGGCACGTCCCGCGCGCAGGTCATCGCCCTCCATGGCGTCGAGCAGCGCGGAGTTGTCGTCGTAGTCGATCTCCGGCGACCGGGCCCCCGACGGGGACGGTGGCAGCGGCCGCACGCGGTAGGCGGGCGAGGCCGGCGGTGCGGGCTGCGCGAGGGACCGCCGCAGGGCCTCCTCGATCAGCGAGGTGACCGTGCGCCCCTGCTCGGCAGCGCGGACGCGCACGTCGCGGTACAGCTCGTCCGGCAGGTTGATCGTGGTGCGCACGCACATCAGCATATCCGCATACCGCACGAGTCGACCCGGTGTCCTCCCCGGGGTGGGGTCAACCCCACCGCGGGACGGGGGTGCGCGCCAGCGACCACGGGCTCCGGGAGCGGCAGGTTCGGACCGCACCCGCCCGGGTGCGCCCCAGCCCACCACCGGGAGGTTCCCGTGAACGCACCGACCGCCCGCCCCGCAGAACCCGGCGGCCCCGGCGGCCCCGGCGAACCACCGGGGCCGCACGGCGCGCCTGAGGACCGCGGGTCCGGGGTGGCGCGCTTCTCGCTGCGCCACCGCGGCCTCGTGGTCGCGGCCTGGCTGCTGCTGCTCCTGGCCGGTCTCGCAGCGGTCGCCGGCGGCACCACCACCAGCGACGAGGAGGGCGTCGGCGACTCGCAGCGCGCCGCGAACGCCCTGGAGGCGGCCGGGTTCTCCGAGCCGCTGACCGAGACGGTCGTGGTGTCCCTCGCCGGGGGCGGTGCGCCGCTGCCCGCGGGCACCGAGGGCGTCGCGGCGCAGGCGGTCGCCGCCGCGCACCGCGGCGACGGCCTGGTGCGCGAGGTGGGCGAGCCGGCCCGCTCGGCGGACGGGCGGGTCGTGGCGGTCCCGCTGGTGCTGTCGGTGGACCCGGAGACGGGGTTCGACGACGCGGTCGAGCGGGTGCCCGCCGTGCTGGAGCACACCGGTGCCGTGCAGGAGGTGCTGCGCGAGCGGCTGGGCCGCTCCGACGTGGTGGTGGGGCAGGCCGGTTCCGCCTCGATCAGCGAGGAGGTCGGTGGCCGCCTGGAGCGGGACCTGCGCCGCGCGGAGCTGGTGAGCCTGCCGATCACGCTGCTGGTCCTGCTGCTGGCGTTCGGCTCGGTGGTCTCGGCCGTCGTGCCGCTGCTGCTGGGCGTCGTCGCGGTGGTCGTGGCGCTGGGTGCCAGCGCCCTGGTCTCGCGCGTGCACCCCGTGGCGGACGAGGCGACCAGCCTGACGGTGCTCATCGGCCTGGCGGTCGGCGTGGACTACGCCCTGTTCGTGCTGCACCGGGCGCGCGCGGCCCGGCGGGCGGGGCTGCCGGTGCGCGCGGCCGTGCTGCTGGCGACCCGCACCGCCGGTCACGCCGTGGTCGTCTCCGGCGCCACGGTGGTCGTCTCGATGCTGGGGATGCTGGTCGCGGGTGGGCTGTACACGTCGCTGGCGCTGGGGGCGGCGTTCGTGGTGGCGGTGGCGGTGCTGGCCTCGGCGACGCTGCTGCCGGTGCTGCTGGACGTGCTGGGCGAGCGGGTGGACGCGCTGCGCCTGCCGTGGCGCCGGGACGCGCACCGCGGCGCGCGGCGGGCGGAGCGCGTCTCCCCGGTGGGCCGGGCGGCGGCCGCCGCCTCGGGCCGGCCGGTGCTGTCGCTGGTGCTGGGGGTGGGGCTGCTGGTGGCGCTGACCCTGCCCCTGGCGGGGTTGCGCACGGGTCTGCCCGGCGACGACGCGCTGCCCCGGGAGCTGCCGACGGTGCAGGCCCTGCACCGGCTGACGGACGCGTTCCCCGCGCAGGGAGCGACGGCGCAGGTCGTCGTGACCGCACCGGCCTCCTCCGCGGGGGCGGCCCGCACCGCGCTGGCGGACCTGGCGGGCGAGGGCGGGGGCGCGGCGCCGGTGAGGTCCTCCGCCGACGGGCGCACCCACGTGGTGACGGTGCCGCTGGACAGCGGTGCGGACTCCGGGCCGGAGGCCGACCGGGCGGTCGCGGCGCTGCGGGAGCGGGTCGGCCCGGCGGTGGCCGATCGGGTGCCGGGCGCGGAGGTGTCCGTCGGCGGCGGTGTGGCGACGGGCAGCGACCTGGCCCGCTGGATGGTGGACCGGCTGCCGTGGGTGGTGGGTTTCGTGCTGGTGCTGACGTTCGCGGTGGTGGCGGTGGCGTTCCGCTCGCCGCTGCTGGCGCTGGTGACGGTGCTGCTGAACACGCTGAGCTGCGCAGCGGCCCTGGGCGTGGTGGCCGGGGTGTTCCAGGGCACGTGGGCGCAGGACCTGCTGGAGTTCACGTCCACGGGCACGGTCGTGGCGTACCTGCCGGTGCTGATGTTCGTGGTGCTGTTCGGGCTGTCGATGGACTACCACGTGCTGGTGGTCTCCAGCGTGCGCGAGGAGTTCGCCGCCGGTTCCGCTCCCGCGCGGGCGGTCCGGGTGGGGGTGGCGCGCAGCGCGGGGGTGGTGACGAGCGCGGCCGCGGTCATGGTGGCGGTGTTCGCGCTGTTCGGGACGCTGTCGGACCCGGGCCTGAAGCAGCTGGGGGTGGGGCTGGCGGTGGCGGTGCTGCTGGACGCCACCGTGGTGCGCGCCCTGGTGCTGCCGGCGGCGCTGCGGGCGATGGGGCGGCGGGCCGGGGGGCGACCGGTGCGGCAGGTGGTGCCGGCGCAGGGCGGCGCGGCCGGGCACGTGCGCGGTGAGGCGGTCGACGCCTGAACCGCCCCTCCCCCGTCGGTGGGCGTGGACCTCCTCGACGTCCTCGACCGTCTGCCGGTGCTGCGGGGAGAACCACCTGCTCCAGCCACCGGCTCACCGCCCCACGGTCCGGACCACCGCGCCGGGAGGCGCGGTGGTCGTCCACCGGCGGCTCACCGCCCGGGCGACGCCTCCGGCTCCACCTCACCCGCCGGAGCCGCCAGGTTGTCGCCGACGCTCACCCAGTCCTCGTCCTGCGCGGCGTCGGCCAGGTCGAACCCCTCGGGGACGAGGAGCCCCGTGGCCGACACGCCGGGCGCGCCCGTGCTCACCCGGAGCCCGGTCTGCGTGAACTCCTCGACGGTTGCGCAGGACGAGCCCACGACCTGGGCGCGGCTCAGGAACTGCACGAGGCAGATCTCGTTCCCGTCGAGGCCCACCCAGTGCTCAGCCGTCCGGGTGCTGCCCAGGTACCTGGTCGAGTCGGCGTCCACGACCTCGATGCTCGTCCCGTCCTCCAGGGTCGGCAGCCGGTCCTGCTCGGCCTGCGGCCGGGACAGCACGGGGACCACCTCCTCGAAGGAGGGGGCACCGCACGCGCCCACCACGAGGACCGCGGTGGCGGTCACCAGCCCCCGGAGCCGTCGAGCCACGCGCTCGTCCCCCTCGGTCGGATCGAGCCGCCGACGCTACCCGGCCACCACGGGCGACACGCGCCGACCAGCGGAACCGGCGCCACCGGGCGTCCCGCTACTGCCCCGTCACGTGCAGCTGGCGCGCGGCCTCGGCCAGCGAGCCCGTCAGCGAGGGGTACACGGTGAACGCGTGCGCGACGTCGTCGACGTTCAGCCGCTTCTCCACCGCCAGCGTCAGCGGGAAGATGAGCTCGCTGGCCCGCGGGGCGACGACGACGCCGCCGATGACGGTGCCGGAGCCGCTGCGGCAGAACAGCTTCACGAAGCCGTCGTGGATGCCGAGCATCTTGGCGCGCGCGTTGGTGGACAGCGGCAGCTTGACGATCTCGCCCTGCGCCTCGCCGGAGTCGATCTGCTTCTGCGTCCAGCCGACGGTGGCGATCTCCGGGCTGGTGAACACCGTGGAGGAGACCGTGCGCAACCGCAGCGGGGAGACCGTGTCCCCCAGGGCGTGCCACATGGCGATGCGCCCCTGCATGGCGGCCACCGAGGCCAGCGGGAACACGCCGGTGCAGTCGCCGGCGGCGTACACGCCGCGCGCGGAGGTGCGCGAGACCTTGTCGACGTCGACGTGCCCGGACTCCGACGTCCACACCCCGGCCTCCTCCAGGCCGATGCCGGCGGTGTTGGGGATCGCGCCGACCGCCACGAGGCAGTGCGAGCCCTCCAGGGTGCGCCCGTCGGAGAGCGTGACCGTGACCGTGTCGCCGTGCCGCTCGACCTTCTCCGCGCGCGAGCGGGAGACGACGTCCATGCCGCGTCGGCGGAACACCTCCTCGAGCACCTCGGCGGCGTCGGCGTCCTCGCCGGGCAGCACGCGGTCGCGGCTGGAGACGAGGGTGACGTGCGCGCCGAGGGCGTCGTAGGCGCTGGCGAACTCGGCGCCGGTGACGCCGGAGCCGACGACGACGAGGTGCTCGGGCAGCTCCTCGATGTCGTAGACCTGCTTCCAGGTGAGGATGCGCTCGCCGTCGGGCTGGGCGTCCGGCAGCGTGCGCGGGCTGGAGCCGGTGCTGACGAGCACGATGTCGGCCTCGACGCGCTCGCCCGCGTCGGGGCCGTCGGCGACGACCAGGGCGTGCGGGCCGTCCAGGCGCCCGTCGCCGGAGAGGATGCGCACGCCCTCCTTCTCCAGGCGGGCGCGCACGTCCGCCGACTGCGACAGGGCCAGCGACTTCACGCGCTGGTGCACGCGGGCGAGGTCCACGCTGACGGCCCCGGCGGGCTCGGTGTCGCCGGTCGGACCGCCGGGGAAGCGCACGCCGAGCTCGCTGGCGCCGCCCACGGTCGCCATCGTCTCGGCGGTGGCGATGAGGGTCTTGGAGGGCACGACGTCGGTCAGGACGGTGGAACCGCCGAGGCCCTGGCGCTCGACGACGGTGACGTCGGCGCCGAGCTGCGCGGCCACCAGGGCCGCTTCGTAGCCGCCGGGGCCACCGCCGAGGACGGCGACGCGCTGGCGCTGGGCGATGGGGGACGCGCTGGTGGGGCTCACGGGACCATGGTCGCCCACGCCCCCGACATCGGTCACGTCAGCCGCACGCCGCGCGAGGGCGGGGGCGCGCGGCGCCCTACAGTCTTCCCTCGTGCCCGCCCACGTGCCCGCCTACGCCGCGTACGCCAGCAACCTCGACCCGGAGACGATGGCCCGCAAGGCGCCGCACTCGCCGCTGCGCTCGACGGGCTGGCTGCTGGACTGGCGGCTGACGTTCGGCGGGGAGGAGCGCAGCTGGCAGGGTCCGGTCGCCACGGTCGTGGAGGCCCCGGGCGACCAGGTGTACGTGGCGCTGTACGACATCGCCGAGGCCGACGCCGAGCGCCTGGACGAGCTGGAGGGCGCCGCGCTGGGCCTGTTCCGCAAGGTCCGGGTGCGGGTGAAGACGCTGGACGGCGACGTCGTGGCGTGGACGTACGTGCTGGACGACTACGAGGGCGGGCAGCCCACGGCCCGCTACCTCGGCGGGCTGGCCGACGCGGCCGAGGCCGGCGGCGCACCGCACGACTACGTGCTGGCGCTGCGGGCGCGGCCCTGCCGCTCGAACGACGCCTGACCCCCCTCCCCCGCCGGGCCGAGCGCCCGGCTCGACGGGCCGAGGACGCCGTCCCCCCCTAGCGTGGGCCCGGCCATGGCCCTGCTGCTGATCGCCCACGTCGCCGGTGCCCTGCTCGCCGTGCCCGTCGTGCGGCGCTGGGGCACCCGCGGTGTCCTGCTGACCGCGCTGCTGCCGCTGGCGGCGGTGGTGTGGCTGGCGGCGGTGTGGGCGGCCGACGGGGTCTCCGCCGTGCGCACCGCGGACCTGGCGTGGGTGCCGGGCCTGGACCTGGCGGTGGCGCTGCGGCTGGACGCCCTGTCGGGGCTGCTGGTGCTGGTGGTCGCCGCCGTCGGCGCCCTGGTGCTCGCGTACTCGGCCGGCTACTTCGCCGACGAGGAGGAGGCCGGCGCCCGGGTGCGCACGGTGCCGGCGCTGGTCGGTTTCGCCGGCGCGATGCTCGGGCTGGTCCTGGCCGACGACCTGGTGCTGCTGTACGTGTGCTGGGAGGTCACCACCGTCCTGAGCTGGTGGCTCGTCGGCTCCGGCGGGCGCAGCGGCGAGGCGCGGCGCGCGGCCGTGCACGCGCTGCTGGTGACCACCGCGGGCGGCCTGGCGCTGCTGGTGGGCGTGGTGCTGCTGGCCGTCGAGACGGGCACCACCCGCATCTCCGAGCTGGTGGCGCAGCCGCCGGAGCCGAGCGCGGCGGTGGCGGTGGCGGCCGTGCTGCTGCTCGTGGGCGCGATCACGAAGTCGGCGCTGCTGCCGGTGACCGCGTGGCTGCCGGGGGCGATGGTGGCCCCCACCCCGGTCAGCGCGTACCTGCACGCCGCCGCGATGGTGAAGGCCGGCGTCTACCTCGTGGCGCGGTTCACCCCCGTGTTCGAGCAGGTGCCGCTGTGGCGCACCGCGGCGATCGCGGTGGGGGCGACGACGATGGTCGTGGGCGCGTGGCGGGCGCTGCGCCAGCACGACCTGAAGCTGCTGCTGGCGCACGGCACCGTCAGCGAGCTGGGGTTCATGGTGGTGCTGCTGGCCGCCGGCGGCCGCACGGCCGCCCTGGCGGGGGCGGCGCTGCTGCTGGCGCACGCGATGTTCAAGTCGGCGCTGTTCATGGTGGCCGGTGCCATCGACCACTCCGCGGGCACCCGCGACGTGCGGGAGCTGTCCGGGCTGCACCGCACCGCCCGCCCGCTGCTGTGGATCTCGGTGGCGGCGGCCGCGTCGATGGCGGGGGTGCCGCCGACGCTGGGGTTCATCGCCCACGAGGCCGGCTTCGAGGCGTTCGCGGCGCACGCGGGCACCGCCGACCACGTGGTGCTGGTGGTGCTGGTGGCCGGCTCGGTCCTCACCGCCGCCTACAGCGCCCGGTTCGTGCTGGGGGCCTTCGGCGACCGCGACGGCGCGGAACCGACGCCGTGGCACCGGCCCGGCGCGGCGCTGGTGCTGCCGGCGGCCGCCGGGGCGCTGGGCAGCCTGGTGCTGGGCCTGTTCCACGCACCGGTGGACGCGCTGGTCTCGGCGGTGGTGGCGGACCGCCCCACCGAGGGCGGCGAGCCGTACCACCTGGCGCTGTGGCACGGCCTGACGCCGGCCCTGGCGGCCTCGGCCGTGGCCCTGGGCGGTGCCGCGCTGCTCGTGGCCGCGCGCGGCCCGGTGCTGCGCGTCCAGCAGCGCCTGGCGGTGCCGGCGCTGCGGGCGCTGCCCGCCGGGCGGGTGCAGGACGGCGCGCTGCGCGCGCTGGACGCGGTGGCGGTGCGCACCACCCGCACGCACCAGCGCGGGTCGCTGCCGCAGTACGTGCTGGTCGTGGCGGCGGTGCTGGTCGCCGGGCCGGGCACGGGGCTGGTGCTGGCCGTGGCGGCGGGCGCCTGGCCCACGACGTGGCGGGCGTGGGACGCGCCGGCGCAGCCGCTGCTGGCGGCGCTGTGCCTGGCCGCGGCGCTCGCCGCGGCGGCGCTGCGCAACCGCCGCTCGGCGTTCCTCGTCGTCGGCGTGTCCGGGTACGCGCTGGCCGGGCTGTTCGTGGTGGCGGGGGCGCCGGACCTGGCCCTGACGCAGGCGCTGGTGGAGACGGTGACGCTGGCGGTCGCGCTGCTGGTGCTGCGCCGGCTGCCGGCGCGCTTCGAGCCGGTGCCGGGGCGGCGGGGCCCCTCGCGCGCGCTGCGGGTGCTCGTGGCCGCGGGCGCGGGGACGGTGGCGGCGCTGCTGTCGGCGGTGGCGCTGGCCTCGCGCAGCGCCGAGTCGATCGCGGACCTGGTCTCGCGGCTGGCCGTGGAGCGCGGCGGCGGGGAGAACGTCGTCAACGTCATCCTCGTCGACGTGCGCGCCTGGGACACCTACGGCGAGATCACGGTGCTGACGGCGGCGGCGACGGGCGTGGCGAGCCTGGTGTTCCTCAGCGGCCGCGCCGGCCGGGCGCCGGGGCTGGCCGAGGCCGCCGGCGAGGACGAGGCGCGCCTGGCGTCCAGCTGGCGCCGGGAGGAGGACCTGCACCCGGGGCCGGACAGCGCACCGCAGCGGCCGTGGCTGACGGCTGCGGGCACGCTGCCGCAGGGGCGGCGCTCGGCGGTGCTGGAGGCGGCCGTCCGGCTGGTGTTCGGCGTGGTGATGGTCCTGTCGGTGCACCTGCTGCTGGTGGGGCACGACCAGCCGGGCGGTGGTTTCGCCGGTGGCCTGGTGGCCGGGATCGCCCTGTACCTGCGCTACGCGGCCGGCGGCCGCTACGAGCTGGGCGAGGCCGCCCGGGTGGACGCGGGGGTCCTGCTGGGGCTGGGGCTGCTGATCGCGGGGGTCACCGCGGTCGTCCCGCTGCTGCTGGGCGGGCAGGTGCTCGAGAGCGCGTCGGTGGACCTGCACCTGCCGGTGCTGGGGGACGTGCACCTGGTCTCGTCGCTGGCCTTCGACGTCGGTGTCTACCTCGTCGTGGTGGCCACGGTGCTGGACGTGCTGCGCAGCCTGGGCGCCGGCGTGGACGCCCGGCGCGAACGCGACCTCGAGCACGAGGCGGAGGAGGTGTCGTGAGCCCGACCGTGGTGCTGACCGCCGCGGTGGCCGGACTGGTCGCCGTGGGGGTGTACCTGCTGACCTCCCGGCACCTGAGCCGGGTCGTGCTGGGGGTGGTGGTGATGAGCAACGGGGTGAACCTGCTGCTGATCGCGGCCGCCGGCCCGGCCGGGCCGGCGGCGATCGTGGGGCCGGGCGGGGCGGTCGACGAGGAGGACCTCGCGTCGGCGGCGGACCCGCTGCCGCAGGCGTTCGTGCTCACCGCCATCGTCATCACGTTCGCGGTGACGGCGTTCGGGCTGGCCCTGTCGTACCGGCTGGGCCGCCTGGAGGACGACGACGTGGTGCACGACGCGGGCCCGCACCGGCGCACCCGCGGCGAGGCGGCCGGCGCCGCCGCGCCCGAGGACGGCGGGGCGACGGCGCGCGGCGCCCAGCGCGAGCGGGGCGGGTCGCGGTGAGTGTCCTCGTGCCGCTGCCCGTGCTGCTGTGCCTGCTCGGGTGCGCGGTCACGCTGGTGCTGGGGCAGCGCCCCCGCGCGCAGCGGGCGGTGAGCCTGACGGTGCTGACGGGCGTCGTGGCAGCGTCCGCGGTGCTCCTGGCGCTGGCGGTGACCGAGGGCCCGCAGCACGTGACGGTGGGCGGCTGGCCCGCGGGGGTGGGCATCGGCCTGGTCGCCGACCGCCTCTCGGCGCTGGTGCTGCTGACGTCCTCGCTGGTGACGCTGGCGGTGATGGTGTTCTCCGTCGGGCAGGGCCGCACCGGCGACACCGGCTCCAGCCCGGTGTCGATCTACCACCCCACCTACCTGGCCCTGACCGCCGGCGTGTGCATCGCGTTCCTGGCGGCGGACCTGTTCAACCTGTACGTGGGTTTCGAGGTGCTGCTGACCTCCAGCTACGTGCTGCTCACCCTGGGCGGGACGGGGGCCCGCATCCGCGCGGGCGCCACCTACGTCGTGGTCTCGCTGGCGTCGTCGCTGGTGTTCCTCACCGGGGTGGGCCTGGTGTACGCGGCCACCGGCACGGTGGCGATGGCGGACCTGGCGGGGCGGATCGGGGCGCTGCCGCCGGCGGTGGCGACGGCGCTGCAGCTGGTGCTGCTGGTGGCGTTCGGCATCAAGGCGGCCGCGTTCCCGCTGTCGGGGTGGCTGCCGGACAGCTACCCGGCGGCGGCCGCGCCGGTGGCGGCGGTGTTCGCGGGTCTGCTGACGAAGGTGGGCGTGTACGCGATCGTGCGCGTGCACGACCTGCTGTTCGACCCGCAGACCCTGCGGCTGCTGCTGATGGCGGTGGCGCTGGCGACGCTCGTGGTGGGCATCCTGGGGGCGATCGCCCAGCACGACCTGCGCCGCATGGTGTCCTTCACGCTCGTCAGCCACATCGGCTACATGCTCTTCGGCATCGCGCTGGGCGGTGCGGCCGGTGTCGCGGCCGCGGTGTTCTACGCCGTGCACCACATCCTCGTGCAGACGGCGCTGTTCCTCGTGGTGGGGCTGGTGGAGCACCGCACGGGCACGACGTCGCTGCGGCGCCTCGGCGGGCTGGCGGCGCTGACCCCGGGCACGGCGGTGCTGTTCCTGCTGCCGGCGCTGAACCTGGCCGGGATCCCGCCGTTCTCCGGCTTCCTGGGCAAGCTGGCGCTGCTGCGCGCCGGGATCGCCGACGGCCGCTGGGACGCGTGGGTGCTGGTGGTCGCCGCCGTGGTGACGAGCCTGCTGACCCTGTACGCGATCGCCCGCGCCTGGTCGGCGGTGTTCTGGTCCGGGCGGCTGGGGTTCGCCGACGGGCCGGACGAGCCCCGCGAACCCGTGCACGGGCCCACCGACGGGGAACCCCCGCGGCGCACCATGGTGGCGGCGACCACCGGGGTCGTGGTGGCCGTGACCGCCCTGTCGCTGGCCGGCGGGCCGCTGCTGTCGATCGCCGAGGGCGCCGCGCGCGACACCCTCGACGCCCAGCGGTACCTGCGCGTGGTGGGCGGCGTGGACGATGCGGGGGCCGAGCCGTGAGGTGGTCTCGCGTCGCGGTGGGCGCGGTGATGCTGCTGGTGTGGGTGGCGCTGTGGGGGCGGGTGACCGCGCTGAACGTCCTCGGCGGCGCGCTGCTCGTGGTGGTGCTGGCGGTGGTGTTCCCGCTGCCGGCGGTGCGCGCCAGCCGGCGGCCGTCACCGGTGGGGGTGGCGCTGCTCGTCGGCCACGTCGCGCTGGACCTGGTGCGCTCCAGCGTCCAGATCGCGTGGCTGTCGGTGCGGCCGGGACCGCCCCCCAGGGGGGCGATCGTCGCGGTGCCGCTGCGCGACGGCTCGGACGCGGTGCTGGTGACGACGGCGCAGCTGCTGACCCTGGTGCCGGGGACGCTGACGGTGGACGTGGACGTGCCGGCGGCCACCCTGTACGTGCACGTGCCGGTCACCGGCTCGACCGAGGGGTTGCCGCAGCGCGTGCGCGAGGACGTCCTGCGGCTGGAGGCGCGGGTGCGGCGGGCGCTGCCCGCCACCGACGCCGGGGAGCGGCGCGCAGCGCCGGAGGGGGGGACGCGGTGACGCCGCTGTTCGTCTGGGTCGCGCTGGCGCTGCTGTCGGTGGCGGCCGTGCTCGTCCTGGTCCGGCTGGTGCGCGGGCCGACCACGCTGGACCGGGCCGCGGCCGTGGACGTGTTCGTGGCGGTGGTGCTGTGCGGGGTGGCGGTCGCCGCCGCCGCGCAGGGCTCGATCGTGCTCGTGCCGGTGCTGCTGGTGCTGTCGCTGCTGGGGTTCGCCGGGTCGGTGGCGGTGGCCCGCTTCGTGGGGCGGGACGACCGGTGAGCGCCGTCCTGGACGTGGTCTCGGGGGTGCTGGTGGTGCTCGGCGCCCTGCTGGCCGTGACCGCCGGGGTGGGGCTGGTGCGCTTCGGCGACCTGTGGCTGCGGATGCACGCCGGCACGAAGCCGCAGGTGGCGGGTCTGCTGCTGGTGCTGGCCGGTTGCGCGCTGCGGTTCACGCACCACCCCGGGACGATCGCCGCCCTGGTGCTGGTGGGGCTCTTCCAGGTGGTCACCGCGCCGGTGTCCGCGCACGTGCTGGCGCGCGCCGGTCACCGCTCCGGGGCGGTGCCGCGCGACGGGCTCGTGCACGACGACCTGGCGCGGGCCGTCGACGGTGACGCGGACGGCGACGCGGACGGTGCGCGGACGGGTGGGACGGGCCACCCGGACGGGCCCGCGGGCGACGCGCCCGGGCGGTGACGGGGCGCGGTGACGACCTAGGCTGGAGCGCGTGACGAAAGCCGCTCCCCCCGCTCGCCACTCCACCGGCCACGCCGACGACCCGTTCGACCTCGCCGCCCGCGCCGCCGAGCGCGTGGCGGAGCTGACGGGCGTCGCGCACCACGACGTGGCGCTGTGCCTGGGCTCGGGCTGGGCGGCCGCGGCGGACCACCTCGGCGAGGTCGTCGCGGAGGTGCCCGGCACCGAGGTGCCCGGGTTCACCCCGCCGGCCGTGGTCGGCCACGCCGGCACGATCCGCTCGATCCGCGTGGAGCGCGAGGACGACGGGCCGCTGCACGCGCTGGTGCTGCCGCGCACCCACTTCTACGAGGGCCGCGGCGTGCGGGCGGTCGCGCACGGGGTGCGCACCGCCGCAGCGGCGGGCTGCCGCACGGTGGTGCTGACGAACGGGTGCGGCGGGCTGGACCCGGCGATCGCCCCCGGCTCGCCGGTGCTCATCGCCGACCACCTGAACCTCACCGGCGCCACCCCGCTGGAGGGCGCCACGTTCGTCGACATGACGGACCTGTACTCCTCGCGGCTGCGCGACCTGGCCCGCACCGTGGACCCGGACCTGCCCGAGGGCGTGTACGCGCAGTTCCACGGACCCCAGTACGAGACGCCCGCCGAGGTCCGCATGGCGGGGGTGCTGGGGGCGACGCTGGTGGGCATGTCCACCGCGCTGGAGGCGGTCGCGGCCCGGCACGCCGGCCTGGAGGTGCTGGGGTTCTCGCTGGTGACGAACCTCGCCGCGGGCGTGCAGGAGCACCCGCTCTCGCACGAGGAGGTCCTCGAGGCCGGCCGTGCGGCGGCTCCGCGCTGCGCCGCGCTGCTGGCGGGGGTCGTGCCGCTGCTGTGAGGTGCGCGTCGCCGGCCCGCGGATCCCGTCAGGAGCGGGTGACGCGGCCGGTGGCGCGGTCCCAGGTGAGGGTGCCGCCCTGGAACTCCTGGCGCACACCACCCCCCACGGCGTACTCACCGGTGCGGGGGTACCCCAGGGAACCCCTCTCCCAGCCCTGCGCGGCGTAGGTGGCGCCGAACGCCCCGTGGACCTCGTGCGCACCCAGCTTCGGCGTCCAGTAGACGAGTCCGCGGGCGAACCGCTGCACGCGGCCGCCGTCGCGGACCGCGAACTCCTCCTCCGTCGGGTACCCCACCGGGGAGTTCTCCCACCCGAGGCCGGACCAGGTGCCGCGGATCGCGCCGCGCACGACCTGCGCCCCGGTGGCCGGCGTCCAGTACACCGAACCGCCGTCGAAGTGGGTGTAGCGGCCGATCCCGTCGGGAGTGGTGAGTTCCGAGGTGGTGGGCAGGCCCAGGACGCTGCCGGGGCCACCGGCCGCCTGGTAGCGCGCCAGGATGGAACCCTGCAGGCGGTGGGTGACGCCGCGGTTGGTGAAGGTCCCGGTGGCCGGGGCGGAGGCGGTGCTGGGCCGGGTCCCCTTGACGGTGTTCACCACGTAGTAGACCTCGGTCTGCGCGTTCGGGACGCGCGCCGGGCCGACGGCGATCCCGACGCCCATGCCCGTGAAGTCGCCGAGCATGACGGCGTGGTGCGGTGCGGAGCCGATCCAGCCGCGCACGGCCCAGTTCCCGTCGTTGCGGGTCTGGTAGCTGAGGTGGATGATCTCGCCCTTGCCCGCGTACCCGTTCAGCTGCGCGGCGAAGTCGGGGTTGTGCCGGTAGGAGCCGCTGGCCGCCTGCGCCTCGGCCCAGCGCTGGGAGACGGCGGAGACGTCGCCGAGCTCCCTGAGGGGGCCCAGGCCGTGCGCGGCGCGCTCGGCGTTGATGCCGTCGACGACCTGGCGCTTCTGCGTGGCGAGGTCCGTGTCGGGCGCGGCGAGCGCCGAGCTCAGGGTGACGGCGGCGGGTGCGGCGGCGGGGACGGCGGTGGGCGCGGCGCCGGCCGTGCCCGCGGCGGTCCCCACCAGCGCACCGGCGGCCAGCAGGCAGCTCAGCAGCCGGCGCACCGGTGCCCGTCCTGCTGCGCGTCGCGTCCTCACGTCCCTGCACCTCCGGTTCGGCGACGGGCCCCGGTGGTTCGCGGGGCGTTCCGAGGAGGGGATCGGGTGCCGGACGGGGGGCCTTGAGCGCTGCGGCGCCGCGAGGGCGGGCGGGGCGCGGCGCGGTTCACCCGTCCGGGGGAGCTGCGCACGGGGTGCAGCGCGGGTCGGGGTGCACCGGCCCGGGGTGCGGGCGCCGTCGAGGCGCCGGGCCGTGAGTACCGTGGGCGGCCGGTGCACGGGTGCGCACCGGCGGCCGCGGGAGGAACGGGTGGAGCTGACCGTCCAGCAGCTGCGGTGCTTCCTGGCCGTGGCCGAGGAGCTGCACTTCACGCGGGCGGCGCAGCGCCTGCACGTCGCTCCCCCGTCGCTGAGCCAGCAGGTGGCGGCCCTGGAGAAGCGCCTGCAGGTGCAGCTGTTCCACCGCACGTCCCGGCGGGTGGAGCTGACCGCCGCGGGGGCGGAGCTGCTGCCGCTGGCGCGCCGTGCCGTGGGGTCGGTGCAGGAGGTGCAGGAGTGGGCGCGGCGGCGGCGCGAGGCCGGGGAGCGCGTCGTGGTCGGTCTCGTCGCCGGCGGCCCGCTGTGCTCGGCGGTGCTGTCGGCGGCGGCGCGGGCGATGCCCGGGGTGGGCTGGGAGCTGCGCCGGCTGGGTTTCGCGGACTCCCTGCGGGCGCTGCGCTCGGAGCGGGTGGACGCCGCGCTGGTGCCGGCGGTGACCCTGCCGGCCGCCGCGGACCTGCGGGCGGTGCCGCTGTGGCGCGAGGGCCGGGTGCTCGTCGTCCCCACCGGCCACCGGCTGGCCGGCCGCAGCGAGGTCGGCATCGACGAGACCACGGGTGAGCGGTTCGTCGGGGTCGCCGACGACGACGCCACCCTGGACGAGTGGTTCGTCAGCCCCCGCCCGGACGGGCGCCGCCCCCGGGTGGAGCCGGCGGCCGGCACGCTGGAGGAGGTGCTGGACCTGTGCGCCGCCGGCATGGCGGTGAACATCGCGGGGGCCACCGTCGCGCGCGGCTACGCGCGCCCGGACCTGCGGTTCGTGCCGGTGCGCGACGTGCCGGACGTCACCGTGGCGCTGGTGCAGCGGGCCGGGGACCCCGGCCGTGCGCTCGCGGCGCTGGAGCGGGTCGCGCTGCGGGTGGCCCGCGGGCAGGCCACCCGGTTCGGCGCCGCTCCCCCGCTCTGATCCCCCGCCCGAGCGGCCCCGGTCGTGCGTGCACCGGCGCCGTGGACCGCGCACCGTGAGGTTCCTCCTCACGGTCGTTGCGATCCGCGTCCTGGTGCTCCGGCCCGCGGTCGCCGAGGATGCCGCGGTGAGCGACGAGGCCCCGACCCGCACGACCCTGGAGTTCGCCGAGCGGGACGGCGGCCCGCTGCTGGCCGACCTGGTGCTCCCGCCGGGCGCTGCCGGGCCCGCCCCCGTCGTGGTCTGGCTGCACGGCGGCGGCTGGTTCACCGGCGACCGCCACCTCGCCCCGGACCTGGCGCGCTTCTTCGCCGCCCGCGGCCTGGCGATGGCGAGCATCGAGTACCGCCTCAGCGGCCGGGCGCTCTTCCCCGCGCAGCTGCACGACGTGCGCGCCGCCGTGCGGTTCCTGCGCCGCGAGGCCGGCGCGCTGGGCGTGGACGGCGACCGGATCGGGCTGTGGGGCTCGTCCGCCGGTGGTCACCTGGCCGCGCTGGCCGGCGTCACCGGCCACGTCGCGGTGCTGCCCGGTGAGGACGTCGGTGACGGCGAGCCGCACGCCGCCGTGCAGGCCGTCGCCGAGGGCTACGGGCCCGTCGATCTGGAGCGCGTGGTGGCCGACGCGCCCGCCTCGGCACCGGCGGCGATGAGCGGGGCGAACGCGCCCGAGGCCCGCCTGCTGGGCGGTCCGCCGGCCGAGCGGCGTGAGCTGGCGCGGGCGGCCTCGCCCCTGACGCACGTCAGCGCCGCCGCACCGCCGTTCCACGTCGCGCACGGCACCGCGGACGTCCTGGTGCGCCCCGACCAGAGCGTGGCGCTGCACGAGGCACTGGTCGCCGCCGGCGTGGAGAGCACCCTGCACCTGCTCGACGGGTACCGGCACGGGTTCCTCAACCCCGCCGGTGCCGTGGAGGTGCCCGGGCCGCGGGTCTTCGACGACGGGCGGCTGGAGCGGGAGGGGCGCGCCCCCTCCACCGTCCGGGAGTTCCTGCCGGGGCGGGGCGAGCGCAGCGGCCCGGCCACGTTCTCGTTCGACGAGGTGGGCGACTTCCTCGCCCGCCACCTGATGGGAGAGGAGACCGCGTGAGCGTCGACCTGGAGACCGTGCACGGGCTGGCACCGGTGCGCAACGCGCTGCCGGGCGAGCCCGTGCCGTACTACGTCGCCCACGGCGAGGGGCACCGCTACGAGCTGGACGGGCAGCTGTGGACGGTGTTCGCCCGGGCCGCCGACACGGGCGGGTTGTTCGACGCCGCGTGGGTCGACGGCCCCCGCGGCGCGTTCACCGCCCACCACGTCCACCGCGACCAGCAGCGTTCCTTCGTCCTGGTCCGCGGCAGCGCGCAGGTCTGGCTGGGCGGCGCCAGCCGGGTGCTGGTGCCCGGCGACTCGTTCAACGTCCCCGCGGGGACGCCGCTGGCCTGGCGGTTCCTGGCCCACGGCACGCGGCTGCTGACGTGGGCCGCGCCCGGCGGGGCGCTCGCCCTCGTCGAGGCGCTGGGCACGCCCGTGGACGTGCACGCCCACCGCGACCGCCCGTCGGGACCGCCGTCGCCGGAGCGGCGCCGGGAGGCCGGCGAGCCGCTGGGGGTGACGTTCCCGTCCCTCGCGGAGGTGCAGGCGAGCCAGGAGTGGGACGCCGACCTGCCCGGCGGTGTCGAGCCGTACTTCCTGCGCGGCGGGGAGGGCGACCGGCTGCGCACCCCGGACGCCCTGTACACGTACCTCTCGCGCGGCCGGAACACCGACCACCGGTACTTCGCCATCCACACGGTCGGCGCACCGGGCCGCTACTTCGGCCGGCACTTCCACCGCGAGCACACCGAGAACTTCCTGTGCCTGTCCGGGCGGGTGTGGTTGTGGGTCAACGGCACGGAGGTGCTGCTCACCCCCGGCGACTTCGTGCACGCCCCCGCCGGGACGATCCACACGTTCGCGTTCGACGCGCACCGCACGGAGATGCTGGGGATCCTCACCCCGGACGTGTTCGAGCCCTTCTTCAGCGTCCTGGGCTCGCCGACGCAGGACCGCTCCTACCCGGAGCCGGGGACGATGAGCAGCGAGAGCACCGACCTCGTCGGCCCCCCGCCGGTGGCGGTGCTGCAGAAGCTGCAGGACGAGCTGGACCTGGTGCTGGTGGGCCCGCCCCCGGAGCGCACCGCCGGCCTGGGCATCTGACGCGACGGGCAGCGCGACGACGGCCCCCGTCCCCGCACCACGGGGACGGGGGCCGTCGCGCGCGCGGCTCCAGCGCGCCGCGTGTCAGCGGGCCGCGGCCCGCCGGTACTGCCGGGTCGCCAGCGGCACGAACACCGCGAGGATCACCACGATCCACAGCAGCGTGTACAGCTCGGAGTTCTGCAGCGACCAGGTGCCCAGCTCGGTGCCCGGGGGCACGTTGCCGAAGCGCTCCCGCGCCGCCTGGACCAAGGTGGAGACGGGGTTCCACTGCGCGATGGTCTGCAGCGGCCCGGGGAAGGACTCCAGCGGGACGAAGGCGTTCGTGATGAACGTCAGCGGGAAGATCGTCAGGAACGTCAGGTTGTTGAACGCCTCCGGGGTGCGGATGAGCAGGCCGAGCAGCCCCATCACCCACGAGACCGCGTAGGCGAACAGCAGCAGCAGGGCGAAACCGACGACCGCGTCGAGGAACGAGGTGCGGATCCGCCAGCCGATCACCAGACCGGTCAGAGACATGATGACCGTGACGATGACGTTGAGGACGACGTCGGACGCGGTGCGGCCCACGAGCACCGACGACTGCGTCATCGGCAGCGAGCGGAACCGCTCGATGATGCCCTTCTGCATGTCGTCCGCGATGCCCGCACCGGTGACGGTGGCGCCGAAGATGACCGTCTGCGCGAAGATGCCCGGGACCAGGAACTCCCGGTAGTTCTCCACCTGGATGGCACCGCCGAAGACGTACCCGAACAGCAGGATGAACATGATGGGCGAGATGAGGGTGCCGACCAGCAGGTCGGGGATCCTCGTGATCTTCAGCAGGTTCCGCTTGGCGATCACCGAGCTGTCGGCGAGCACCGTCCCGACCGCGCTCACGGCCGCACCCCCTCCTGCGCCGGCCGCGCCGGCTCGTCGTCGCCGGCGACCTCGGCCGTCGGCTTGCCCGTCAGCGTGAGGAAGACGTCGTCCATGGTGGGGCGGCGCAGGCCCGCGTCCAGCGGCACGATGCCCACCTCCCCGAGGCGCTGCAGCACCTGCACGAGCACCTGCGTGCCCGAGGTCACCGGTGCGGTGACGCGCCGGGCGCGGCGCTCCACCTGCAGCTCGCCGACGGCCACCTCGTGCAGCACCGCGACCGCGGCGTCGACGTCGCCGTCGGCGGCCACGACGACCTCCACGCGCTGCCCGCCGACCTGGGTCTTGAGGTCGTCGGCGGTGCCGCGGGCGATGACGCGGCCGTGGTCGATGACGACGATGTCGTCGGCGAGGCGCTCGGCCTCCTCCAGGTACTGCGTGGTCAGCAGCAGCGTGGTGCCGCCGCCGACCATCCGCGTCAGCAGCTCCCACATGTCGTTGCGGCTGCGCGGGTCCAGCCCCGTGGTCGGCTCGTCCAGGACCAGCACCGGCGGCTCGGCCACCAGGGCGCCCGCGAGGTCCAGGCGGCGGCGCATCCCGCCGGAGTACGTCTTGGCGACCCGCTTGGCCGCGTCCGTGAGGTCGAACTGCTCCAGCAGTTCCCACGCGCGCTCGCGCGAGCGCTTGCGTCCCAGGTGGTACAGCCGCCCCACCATGTCGAGGTTCTCGAACCCGGTGAGGTTCTCGTCCACCGCCGCGTACTGGCCGGACAGGCCGATGCGCCGGCGCACCTCGCGCGGGTCGGCCACGACGTCGACGCCCGCCACGCTCGCGGTCCCCTCGTCGGGGACCAGCAGCGTCGTGAGCATCCGCACCGTCGTCGTCTTGCCCGCGCCGTTCGGGCCCAGCAGGGCCAGGACGGTGCCGGCCGGCACCGCCAGATCGACGCCCGCCACCGCGGTGACGTCGCCGTACCTCTTCACCAGTCCCCGTGCTTCGACCGCCGGGGACACCGCCCGCGCGGCCGCCGTGCTCGCCGTTGCCATGACCGGAACCCTAGGGAAGACCTCCGACACCACGCCGCTCCTTTGTCGTCCACCAGCCGTCGAGGGGGTGACCGGTGCGGGGCGCCGGACTCATCGCCGCCCCGAGCACCGGTGCCCGGGGAGTTCGGGTGCCCGGGGCGACGGTTCCGCGGGGCCACGGTCCCGCCGGATCGCCGTGCTGCCGGGCCGCGGTCCCGACGAGCCGGAGGTGACGGACGGGGCTAGCGTCGGGGCATGACGAGCCCGGCCGCCCGCGCGTTCGACGCCCTCTGCGACGCCTACCAGCGCCGCGTCTCCCCCCGGAAGGGGTTCTCCTGCGCGCACCGCGTCGCCCACGGCGGTGACTCCTGCTCCGGGGCCGTGCGGGAGATCGTGCGCCGGCGCGGCGTGCTCGGCGGGGTGCTGCCGAGCGCGACGCGCTTCCTGGCCTGCTACCGGGCGGCGTCGCTGCTCATGGCGAGCGACGTGCGCGGGGTGTGCTGCTGCGGGCCGATCCCCATCCCGTTCCGCTTCTGAGCGCAGCGCGGCCGGGGAGGGAACCCCCTGTCGCGCGCGGCGCAGCAGGCGTACGCTGCCCCGCGGTGTGCCGGGAAGCCTGGTCGGCGGTCAGATCCACGACGACCGGAAGGGTTCCCCACCGTGAGCGGACCAGCGCTGCGCACCGTCGGCCTCACCAAGCGCTACGGCCGGACGACGGCCCTGGACGACCTGTCCCTGGACGTCCCCGCGGGTGAGGTGTTCGGGTTCCTCGGGCCGAACGGCGCCGGGAAGTCGACCACCATCCGCCTCCTGCTCGGTTTCGCCCGGCCCACCGCCGGCCGGGCCGAGGTGTTCGGCGTCGACACCGCCGACGTGGTCCGCGCGCACCGCCTCCTCGCGCACGTGCCCGCCGACGTGGCGCTGTGGCCGAAGCTGACCGGGGCCGAGGTGCTGCACCTGCTGGCCGCCACCGGCCCGGGCACGGACACCGCGCTGCGCGACGAGCTCGTGGAGCGGTTCGCCCTGGACCCCTCGAAGCCCGCCCGCACCTACTCCAGCGGGAACCGGCAGAAGGTCGCGCTGGTGGCCGCCTTCGCCAGCCGGGCACCGCTGCTGGTGCTGGACGAGCCGACCAGCGGGCTGGACCCGCTGGTGGAGCGCGAGTTCCGCCGCGCCGTCGTCGAGGCGCGCGAGCAGGGGCGCACGGTGTTCCTGTGCTCGCACCAGCTCGCCGAGGTGGAGGCGGTGTGCGACCGCGTCGGGATCCTGCGCGCCGGACGGCTCGTGCAGGTCGCCGGCGTGCCGGAGCTGCGGCACCTGCACCGCAGCGAGGTGACCGTCACGTTCACCGGTGCGGCGCCGCACCTGTCCGGGCTCCCGGGCGTGGAGGGGGTGGAGGACGCCGGTGGGGGGCGGCTGCGGTTCTCGCTCACCGGCTCGCCCGCACCCGTGCTGCGGGAGCTGGCGGCCGCGCGGGTCACCGCGCTCAGCGTGCGAGAACCCCGCCTGGAGGAGGTCTTCCTGGACCACTACGGGGAAGGAGCGGTGCGGTGAGCACGCGCACCTCCCCCGCACCCGCGCAGGCCCCGGCCCTCCCCGGCAGCGCCGGCCGGGCCGTGGGGCGCCTGGCGCTGCGCCAGGTGCGGCGCAGCGGCCTGGCGACCCTGCTCGTCGCCGTCGCCCTGACGGCGACCGTCGCGGCGAGCTTCGACGCCCTGGCCGCCGACCCCGCGACCCTCGCCGCCCTGCGGGGCATCGCGCGCAACCCGGCCGTGCGCACCCTGTTCGGCGAACCGGTCGCGCTGGAGAGCGCCGGGGGTTTCACCGTGTGGCGCTCGGGCACCCCCGTCGCCGTCCTCCTGGGCGTGTGGGCCGCGCTGGCGACCGCTCGCACCACCCGCGGGGAGGAGGAGACGGGACGCTGGAACCTGCTGCTGGCCGGCCCCGTGCGCCTGCGCGCGGTCGTGGGCCGGCACCTGCTCGCGGTCGCGGTGGTGGTGCTCGCCACGGGCGCGGCCCTGGCCGCCGCGCTCGTCCTCACCGGCACCCCGGCGGCCGGTGCCGCCGTCCACGGCGCCGGGGTCGCCGCCCTCGGGCTGTTCGCCACCACCGTCGCCGCACTGGCCGCGCAGGTCCTCGCGACCCGCTCGGCCGCCGCCGGGGCGGCCGTCGCGGTCCTCGGCGCGGGCCTGCTGACCCGGGCCGTCGCCGACGGGGTGCCCGGCTGGGAGGCGTTGCGCTGGGCCTCGCCGTTCGGGTTGCTGGAGCTCAGCCGGCCGTACGCGCAGGACCGGGTGCTGCCCGTCCTGCTCCTGCTCGCGGCGGCGGCTGCGCTCGCCGCGGCGGCGCTGGCCCTGGCCGGCCGGCGGGACGTGGGTGAGGGGCTGCTCGCGCGCTCCGCGCACCGGCGCGCCCGCACGGGGCTGCTCGGCTCGGTGGAGGGTTTCGCGGTGCACCGCTGCCTGCGGCCGCTGGTGGGGTGGTCCGCGGGGGTCGGTGCCTACTACCTGCTCATCGGCACCACGGCGAGCGCCGTCACGGAGTTCCTGGCGCAGGACGCGGCCGTGCGCGACCTGGCCGGGCAGGCGGGTTTCTCCGCCCTGGACAGCGTGCGCGGTTTCACCGCGACCGTGTTCTCGCTCCTGCCGGTGCCGGTCGGCGTGTTCGCCGCGGTGCGGATCGCGGCGCTCGTGGCGGCCGAACCCGACCGTCGGCTGGCGCTGCTCGCCGCCGGCCCGGTGGGGCGCGTGCGCCTGCTGGGCGCCGAGGTGGCCGTGACGGCCGCCGGGGTCCTCGCCCTGCTGACCGTCGCGGGGTTCGCCACGTGGGCGGGGGTCACCACCACCGGGGGCGGCCTGACGCTGCCGGAGGCGCTGCGCGGCACGTGGAGCACGGCGCCGGTGGCGCTGCTGTGCCTGGGTGCGGCGGTGCTCGCCGCCGGGTGGCTGCCGGCGGCGACCGCGCCGATCGGGTCGCTGCCGGCCGCGGGGGGTTTCCTGCTGCTGGTGCTGGCCGACAGCACCGGCGCCCCGGCGTGGGTCCGCGAGGTCTCGCCGTTCGCGCACCTGGCGCCCGTGCCGCTGGAACCCGCCGACGCGGCCGCGGCGGCGGTGATGACGGTCGTGGCGGTGCTGCTCGTCCTCGTCGGCGTCGTCGGGTACCGGCGCCGGGACCTGCTGTGCTGACGCGCCCGTCTCAGCCCCCGTGGGGCTCGCCCACCCCGCCCTCACCGGTGTCCGCGGGCCCGGCGGTGTCGACGCCCTCGGTGTTGCGCAGCACGCCCATCATCGCCATCTCCTCGTCCGCCACCGGCCCGGCGGCCACGCAGGCGCGCAGGTCCGCCAGCAGCGCCGCCTCGTCGATGCCGGCGCCGATGAGCACCAGTTCCGTGCGGCGCGCCGAACCCCGCGGCCACGGCGTGCGCTCGAACCGCACGGCCGCACCGACGGTGTGCAGCACGAACCGCTGCTGGTGCGAGGGGGCGGCGAACCGGGTGAAGCCCTTGACGCGGAACACGCCGGAGGGGCGCTCCTCCAGGAACCGCACGAACGCGCGGGGGTCGAGGGGTTCGTCGCTGGTGAACTCCACCGCCTCGTAGGCGGAGTGCAGGTGCCCGCCGTGGTCGTCCACCGCCTCTCCCAGGGACAGCTGGCGCTGCACGGCGGGGCGCTCGTCGAACAGCAGGCGGGCGTCGACGCGCCCGTGCTCGGCGGGCACCACCGGCGCCCACGGGTTCAGCTCCCGGCAGCGGGCGGCGACCGCGCCCAGGGCCTCGGCGTCCACGAGGTCGGTCTTGGTCAGCAGCACCACGTCCGCCATGGCGACGTGGTCGTCCAGGACCGGGTGGCGCAGCCGGGTCGTCTCGAACTCCACGGCGTCCACGACCACCACCAGGCCGCCGTACTCGATGCCCTCCACGCCGCTGAGCAGCACCCGGCGCACCATCGCGGCGGGCTCGGCGACGCCGCTGGCCTCGATGACGATCGCGTCGAGCACCTCGCCGCCGCGCGGCGACGCCAGCCGGGTCAGCAGCTCCTCCACGCTGCCGTCCTGCGTGCTGCAGCACAGGCAGCCGTTCTCCAGCGAGACGGTGTCGTCGGCGAGCCCGGCCACCAGCAGCGCGTCCACGCCGATGGCGCCGAAGTCGTTGACGACGACGCCGAGGCGCACCTCGGCGGCCGAGCGCAGCAGCTGGTTCAGGACGGTGGTCTTGCCGGCTCCGAGGAAGCCGGCGAGGACGACGACGGGGATGCGCTGCACGCGCCCCATCCTCCCCCGGGGCACGGCGGGTGTCAGGTGGCGGGCAGGTCGACGTCCCCGGCGAGCACCAGGTCGGCGCGGGAGGCGGTGGCGTCCACCAGGTCCGCGTTCGGCGCGTCGACCGACGCCACCCACGCCCGCGCGGCGTCCGGCTCCTTGCCGAACTCCTCGTGCCGGCGCACCAGGCGGGCGGTGCGCTGCTCGGCGTCGCCGGCGACGAACCACACCTCGTCGAACAGCTCCCGCACGCCCGCCCACGGCCCCTGGGGCAGCAGCAGGTAGTTGCCCTCGCTGACGACGAGCCGGGTGCCGGGGTGCACGGGCACGCTGCCGGCGATCGGCTGCTCGACGTCGCGGTCGAACGCCGGGGCGTAGACGACCTCCCCCGGGCCCCGCTCGCGCAGCCGGCGCAGCAGCGCGGCGTAACCGGCGGCGTCGAAGGTGTCCGGCGCACCCTTGCGCGCGCGCCGCCCGAGGCGGTCCAGCTCGACGTCGGCCAGGTGGAAACCGTCCATCGGCACGTGCTGGGCGGCGGCCTCGTCCCCGGCGGCGGCGCGCACCGCGGCGACGAGGGCGCGCGCGAGCGTGGTCTTGCCCGCGCCGGGCGGCCCCGCCAGGCCCAGCAGCACCCGCTGCCCCGGCAGCGCCAGGGCCCGCGCGACAAGGTCCGCGAACGTGGGCGCCGCGCTCACGCGCCCGCCACGTCCCCCGCCACGTCCCCCGCCACGTCGATCAGCACCTTGCCGACGGTGCCGGCCTCCACGGCCGCGTGCGCGTCGGCGGTGCGTTCCAGCGGGAAGCGGGTCAGCGGCAGGCCGTGCTCCTCGCCGACCGGCAGCGCGCCGTCGCGCAGCGCCGCGGTGACGTCCTGGGCGGCGGCGTCGAGGTTGTGCTGCCCCATCGTGTACATGAGCACGAACTGGAAGCGGGTGTTGAGCACCATGTTGGGGCGCACGTCCAGCTCCACGGGCACGCCGCCGTCGTTGGCGTACACGGCGATGCTCGCGCCCGGGCGGACCACCGCCAGGTCCAGCTGCAGGTTCGCGCCCAGCGCCAGCTCCACGACCTGGTCGACGCCGTCCGGGGCGACGCGGCGGACCTGCTCGGCGGCGTCGGCGTCGCGGTAGTTCACGACGTGGTGCGCCCCGGCGGCGCGCGCCAGCTCCGCCTTGCGCGGGCCGCTGACGGTGGCGACCGCGGTGGCGCCGGCCCATCGGGCCAGCTGGATCGCGGCGTGGCCGACGGCTCCCGCGCCACCGGCGACGAGCACGGTGCGCCCGGTCAGGGCGCCGGGGGCCAGGCGGCGCGGGCCGTCCTCGGCGACGGTGAGGGCGCGGTGCGCGGTGACGGCCGGCACGCCCAGGGCGGCGCCGGCGTCGAAGCCGACGCCGTCGGGCAGCGGCAGGACCCGCTCGGCGGGCAGCACGGTGAACTCCTGCGCGGTGCCGGTGGGCCGGCCCTGCGCGGCCATGTAGACCCACACGCGGTCCCCCGGGGTCAGGCCGGTGACGCCCTCGCCGACGGCGTCGACGGTGCCGGAGCCGTCCTGGTTCGGCACCACCTCACCGTCCGGTGCGGCGGCGGTGGCGCCGCTGCGCGACTTCCAGTCGGTGGGGTTCACCCCGGAGACGGCCACCCGGACGCGCACCTCGCCGGGTCCGGGCTCGGGCACCTCCCGCTCCACCAGCCGCAGGACGTCGGTGCCACCGGACTCGCTGTAGACGATCGCCTTCACACCGGCGCCGAACCCGCCGCCGCCGAGGGTTGTTCCCGCACCCGTTCGCCCCGTCAGCGGCGGCGGGCCAGCCGCGCGCCGAGCGCGACGCCGGCCAGCGCCCAGACGGCGCCCGCGCCGACCCCGGCCAGCACGATCCAGAACGGCACGCGCAGCTCGTCCTCGCCCCGGGTGGCCGTGGCCGGCGGGGTGCTCACGTCGTCGCTCACGGCCTCAGCCTGGCGCGCCGGGCGCCCACCGCGCCAGCCCCCGGGCCGTAGGGTCGGCGTCGTGAGCACGAGCGAGCCGACCGCCCTGCCCGACGACCTGCGTGAGCGCGCCCTGGCCTGGGTCGCCGACGACCCCGACGAGGGCGACCGCGCGGAGCTGCGGGCGGTGCTGGCCGCGGCCGAGGGCGGGGACGCGGCCGCGGCAGCCGACCTGGCGGACCGGTTCTCCGGGGCGCTGGAGTTCGGCACGGCGGGGCTGCGCGGTGCGGTGGGTGCCGGTGAGCACCGGATGAACCGCGCCGTGGTGCAGCGCGCGGCGGCCGGGCTGGGCGCGTGGCTGGTGCAGCGCTTCGAGCGTCCCCGCGTCGTGATCGGCCTGGACGCGCGCAACCGCTCGCGGGAGTTCGCCGACGACTCCGCCGCGGTGCTGACCGCCGCCGGGTGCGAGGTGCTGCTGCTGCCGCGCCCGCTGCCCACGCCGGTGCTCGCGTTCGCGGTGCGGCACCTGGACGCCGACGCCGGCGTCATGGTGACCGCCAGCCACAACCCGCCGCAGGACAACGGCTACAAGGTCTACCTGGGCGGCCGCGCCGGCGGCGATGACGGTCGCGGGGTGCAGATCGTGCCGCCGGTGGACGGCGAGATCGCCGCGGCCATCGCGGCGGTCGGGCCGCTGGCGGACCTGCCCCGCGCCGCGAGCGGTTGGCGGGTCCTGGGCGAGGACGTGCTCGCGGACTACCTGGACGCGGTCCTGGCCGCCACGGAACTGCCGGAGCAGGTGGGGGCGGCGCGCGAGCTGCGGGTGGTCACCACCGCGATGCACGGCGTCGGCGGCGAGGTGCTCGCCGAGGCGCTGCGGCGCAGCGGGTTCACCGACGTCCACGCCGTGCCGCAGCAGGCGGACCCGGACCCGGCGTTCCCCACGGTGGCGTTCCCCAACCCGGAGGAGCCCGGTGCGCTGGACCTGGCGCTGGACCTGGCCGCCCGCGTGGAGGCCGACCTGGTGCTGGCCGTGGACCCCGACGCCGACCGCGCCTGCGTCGCCGTCCCCACCGGCGAGCGCGGCGACCGCTCCGCGTGGCGGGCGCTGTCCGGCGACGAGCTGGGCTGGGTGCTCGGCGAGCACCTCGCCGCCCCCGGCGCCGTCCTGGCCTGCTCCGTCGTCAGCTCCCAGGGCCTGGAGCGCATCGCCGCCGCCCACGGCGCCCGGTTCTCCCCCGCGCTGACGGGGTTCAAGTGGATCGCGCGGGTGCCGGGGATCTCCTTCGGCTACGAGGAGGCCATCGGGTACTGCGTCGCCCCGGCGGTGGTGCGCGACAAGGACGGGATCTCCGCCTCGCTGCTCACCGCGCGGCTGGCCCGGCGGCTGCTGGCGGACGGGCGCACCCCGCTGGACGTCCTGGACGACGTCGCGCGCCGCGACGGCGTGCACGTCACCGGCCCCGTCTCGATCCGGGTGGAGGACCTGTCCCTCATCGGCACGGCGATGGCGCGGCTGCGCGAGCAGCCGCCCACCGAGCTGGGCGGGGCTGCGGTGACGAGCGTGGAGGACCTGCGCGACGGGGTGGACGGCCTGCCGCCCACCGACGGGCTGCGCTGGCGCACCGCCGAGGGCGCGCGCGTCGTCGTGCGGCCCTCGGGCACCGAGCCGAAGCTGAAGTGCTACTGCGAGGTCGTCGTGGAGGTGCCGGACGGCGCGGCCGGGGAGGAGCTCGCCGCCGCCCGGGCCCAGGCCACCGCGCGGCTGGAGGCGGTGCGCCGCGACGTGCGGGACGCCACCGGGATCGGCTGACCCTCCCCCACCCCCCGGTGATCTCGCACGGTCGGGTGCTCACCTCCACGAGGTCACCGGGGGGTGCGCGCCCGCTCCAGCAGCCACGCCGCGACGAGCGCGGTGACCTCGTCGCGGTTCGTCTCGTTGAACACCTCGTGCCGCGCGCCCGGCAGCAACTCCAGCGTCACGTCGCGCACCCCGGCGGCGCGGTAGCGCTCCACCAGGCGCACCAGCAGCTCGCCGCCCGAACCCCCGACGGGGTCCTCGGTGCCGCTGACGACGAGCACGGGCAGGTCGGGGCGGATCCCGGCCAGGCGCGCCGGGTCGCCGGTCGCGGCGGCGGTGGCCAGGGCGCCGGCGAGGATCGCCTCGTCGGTGGCGAACCCGCACAGCGGATCGGCCACGTAGGCGTCCACCTCCGCGGGGTCGCGGCTGAGCCACTCGAACCCGGTGCGGTCCTCGAAGGGCGCGTTGAACGCCGCCAGACCGGGCTGGTCCGCCGGCAGCGAGCGCACCACGTCGATCAGCCCGTCCAGGGCGGTGGAGCCGCTGAGCACGACGCCGTCGTACAGGTCCGAGCGCTCCAGCAGGACGTTCTGCGCTCCCATGGAGCCGAGGGAGTGCGCGAGCAGGAACACCGGCAGCCCACCGTGCTCCTCGCGCAGCAGCTCGCCGTACCGGGCGATGTCGGCCGTGAACCCGGCGAACCCCACCTCGCCGAAACCGCCGAGCGGGACGCCGGCCGCCGTGGAGGAGCCGTGGCCGCGGTGGTCGTTCGCCGCGACGACGAACCCGGCGGCGTTCAGGGCGGCGGCCAGGCGGGCGTAGCGGCGGCCGTGCTCGGCCAGGCCGTGCGCGACCTGCACCACGCCCAGCGGCTCGCCGGGCACGTCCGCCCACCGGTACGTGGTCAGGGCGAGGCCGTCCGCGGGGGACGGGAAGGAGCCGACGACGGCGTCGCGGGTCACGGGGCCTCCATCAGGTGCGGGGCTCGGCGGTGAGCCCGGCGGGGTCGCGGTCGGCGCCCAGTGTGCCGAGGGTGCGCGGAAGCCGTCCCACCGGGTCGGCGAACTCGTGGCGGCACGACCCTTGACGCGCCACACGCACCGGAGAAGCATGCGATCACGACGGCGTGGCGTTCCGCAGCTCCGGGAGGTGTCGTGGCGCAGTACGAGTACCGGTGCGACCGGGACGGTCCGCTGGAGGTGAGCCGCCCCATCGGGACGGCGCCCGCGACGCTCGAGTGCCCCACGTGCGGACGAGCTGCACCGCGTTCGTACACGGGGCCGATGCTGTCGTTCGCGCGGCGCGCGCTGGTGCGCGCGGTGGACGACGCAGAACGCACGCGCGATGCGCCCGACGTGGTCACCGCACCGCCCCCGGCCGCGCGCCGGCGCACCGCCGTCTCGCAGAACCCCCTGCACCGCGGACTGCCTCGTCCCTGAGGCGGCCCCGCACCGAACCGAGCAGCGCACACCCAGGAGGCGTCGTGCCCGAGGTGGTCTTCCCGCTGGACTCCGCGAAACCCTTCACCGAGCAGCAGATCGTCGGGCACAACCGGTGGCACCCCGACATCCCGGCACAGGTGCGCGTGAGACCCGGCGACTCGTTCCGGGTGCACTGCCGCGAGTGGTTCGACGGGGCGATCCACGACGACGACTCCGCCGACGACATCAGGGACGCCCCGCTGTCACGGGTCCACGTCCTCAGCGGCCCGATCGCCGTGGAGGGCGCCCGGCCCGGTGACCTGCTCGTCGTCGACATCCTGGACGTGGGGCCGATCCCGCAGGAGGACTCCGGGCCGCTGGCCGGTCAGGGGTGGGGCTACACGGGGATCTTCGCGAAGCAGAACGGCGGCAGCTTCCTCACCGACCAGTTCCCGGACGCCTACAAGGCGGTGTGGGACTTCCAGGGTCAGACGGCGACCTCCCGGCACGTCCCGGGGGTGTCGTTCACCGGCATCGTGCACCCCGGCCTCATGGGCACCGCGCCCTCCGCGGAACTGCTGGCGCGCTGGAACCAGCGCGAGGGCGCCCTCATCGCCACCGACCCCGAGCGCGTGCCGCCGCTGGCCCTGCCGCCACTGCCGCAGGACGCGATCCTGGGGAACCTGACCGGCGCGGAGTTCGACCGCGTCGCCGCCGAGGCGGCCCGCACCGCACCCCCGCGGGAGAACGGCGGCAACCAGGACATCAAGAACCTCACGAAGGGCACGCGCGTCTTCTACCCCGTCTACGTGGACGGGGCGAACCTGTCGGTGGGCGACCTGCACTTCTCCCAGGGCGACGGGGAGATCACCTTCTGCGGCGCGATCGAGATGAGCGGCTTCATCGACCTGCACGTCGACGTCATCCGCGGCGGGATGGAGACCTACGGGGTCACGGAGAACGCCGTCTTCCTGCCCGGGAACACCGCCCCGCAGTACAGCCAGTGGCTGGCGTTCTCGGGCACGTCGGTGACCCTCGACGGCGAGCAGCGCTACCTGGACTCCCAGCTGGCGTACCAGCGCGCGTGCCTGCACGCCATCGACTACCTGACGAAGTTCGGCTGGACCCCGGAGCAGGCGTACATGGTCCTCGGTGCCGCCCCGATCGAGGGCCGGTTCTCCGGCGTGGTCGACATCCCGAACTCGTGCGCCACCGTGTACCTGCCCACGGCGATCTTCGACGTCGACGTGCGCCCCTCCCCCGGCGGCCCCGCGCGCATCGACCCGGGGATGGGCGTGCCCCGCTCCGCGTTCTGACCCGGAGCGGGGCGCCGGCTCACTCCACGTCGACGAACACCGGGTTCGTGTAGCACCACAGGTCGTCCCACGGGTCGGAGTCGCCGATCCGGTCGACCAGCGGGTGGCCGTCGGTGTCGGCGTGCCGGCCGTCCCCGCCGCGGAAGCGCACGTAGAACGGGTCCTGCACACCGCGCAGGGTGAACGAGAACCGCTGGCGCCCGCGCGCGTTCGCGGGCACCTCGAAGCTCTCGACGACACGGGTGCCGGGCGCCTGCCACAAGTCCCGCTCCGCGTCGGCGACGCGGCCGGTGACGGTGCCGACGATGACGTCCCAGCGCGCCGAGCGCGGCACCTCCCCGCTGCCGTTGGGTTCGGTGGCCGGGTCGACGAGCAGTTCCACCTCGACGTCGCCGCCGCGGCGCACCGAGGTGCGCGCGCCGAACGTGACGCCGGGGCCCTGACCTCCCGGGCGCACCCGGGCCTCCACCGCCCGCACCAGCCCGCCGTGCACGACGAACACCCGGCCGGCGCGCAGGGCTCCCATGACGGAGCGGTAGTCGCGGCGGGGCGAGCCCACGCAGGTGCGCGAGTAGAACCCCGGCGCGAAGTCGACGTACCCGTGCTGGGGGACACCGGTGTCCACGGGTGCGCCGCGGTGGCCGTGCTCGACGTAGTAGGAGCGGTCCGGGTTCTCGACGGCCACGGTGTCGCCGTGGTCGAAGTGGTTGTCGGAGTTCGCGGTGATCCACCACGGCAGCCCCTCGGCGAGCAGGGAGTCCCACAACCCGCCGACCCGCGCGGTGGCGGCGTCGAAACCGCCCCAGGTGCGGTACTGGTCCAGGTCGTACCCGGGGAACGACCACCGGCCCGGCGACTCGTCGTACTGCCCGCGCCCGCGGCCGCGGCCCAGAGGCGCCGGCAGCGCCGCGGCCTGGTGGCCGGGAGCGCCCTCCCAGCCGACGAACACGCCCGGGGCGGCGTCGCGCCAGCCGCGCACCTTCGACGGGGAGACGCGCCCGGTGCGCATCGGGTGGTTGGAGAGCACCAGCGCCTCGCCGACCGCTCCGGTGCGCAGCTCCTCCACGAGCCAGGCGAGCGCGTCCAGCCCGAGGCGCTCGGCCTCCGGGCCGCCCTGCACGGAGTGCTCGATGAGCCGGGGACCGGTGGGGTTGGAGGCGGCGGCGACCACGTCGCCGTCGAACATCCGCTCGAAGCGCTCCAGCAGGTCCGGGGTGCCCTCGTGGTCGGGGGCGATGAACGTGGCGTGCTCGGCGCCGGGGATGTTCCACTCCATGCCCTGGAACACGAGCACGGGGTGGTCGCGGCGGGCCTGCGCGATGAGGGGGGTCTGCAGCGCCACGGACTGCTTGGCGTGGTCGGGGCCGCCGTGGTCGGTGATGACCATCCAGTCCAGCCCGCACTCGCGCGCGCGCCGCACCTGGTCGTCCACGGTGTACATGGCGTCGCGGGAGAACGTGGTGTGGATGTGGTGGTCCCCGGCGTACCAGGCGAAGTCCCGGGTGTCGCCGTCGGAGGCGGCGACGCTCTCCCAGACGGGCGGGGGCGGGGCGGTGGGGCCGTGGGAGTGCACGGCCCCACCCTGCCAGTGCGCCGTTCGCCCGGGGAATCGAGCCGCACCTCAGTAGACTCACGCACCGTGACGCCGCAACTACCGGAGGCACCGGGGAGGGCGCCCCGGCACCTCCGCGAGCAGCCGGGGCGCGCACAGGGCCCCCCGCGCGAGGACGCCGCGCTCGCCGCGCTGCCCGCCGAGCTGACCGCCACCGGCGGGGACGGCACCTCCCCGCGCACCGACGTCACCGCACCCGCCACCGGCGAGCGCCTCCTCGCCGTCGCCGACACCGCCCACGACGTCCTCACCCGGTTGCTCGAGCGCGTCGTCGCCGTCAGCCGCGCCGAGTGGGCCTGGCTCAGCGGCGAGGACCGGGCCCGCCACCTCTTCACCCTCGCCGACGTCCTCGCCGAGCACGTCCACCCCCTGGCCGTCACCCGCGCCCTGACCACCGGGCGCCCCGTGGCCGCCGGCCTGGCCGTGGACGGCCCCCGGCTGCTCGACGCGGCCTTCTCCACCGCCGGGTGGGCCGACAAGCTCGACGCCCTCGACGCCCGGCCCGCCACCGGCGGCGCCGTCGCCGTCCTCACCACCTGGCGCAGCGCCCCGGCGGCCGTCCTCACCGCCGTGGTCGCCGGGCTGGCCGCGGGCGCCGGGGTCCTGCTGCGTCCCGACGCGCAGTCCGCGCCCGTGGCCGAGCGCGTCGTGCGCGCCTGCGCCGACGCCGGCCTGCCCGACGGGCTCGTGGCCAGCGCCCCCGGGCGCGACCCCGTCGCCGACGCCGTGCTGTGGGAGGCGGACGGGCTGCTCGCGGTGCGCGCCGACGGCACCGCGGAGCAGCTGCGCGAGCTCGCCCTCGACCTCGCCGACCGCGGCACCCCCCTGGTGGCCGACCGCGACACCACGGCCGTGGACGTGGTGCTGGCCGGTGCGGACCTGGACGCGGTGCTGCCCGCCCTGCTGGCCGGCCTGGCCGACGGCGCCCACGGCCGCCCCGGCGGTTCGCGGGTGCTCGTCGTCGAACCGCTCGCCGAGGCGGTGGTGGCGCGGCTGGACGCCGCCGCGGCGGTCCTGCCCGTCGGCGACCCGCTGGAGCGCACCACCCGCGTCGGCCCGTGCCCGTCGCCGGAGGTGGCGCGCGCGGCCGCCGCCGTCGCCGGTGCGGCCGCCCTGCCGCCGGGGCTGCCCAGCGGCGGCTGGTGGGCGGCGCCCGCCGTGGTCGCCACCGGCCGGCGCACCCTGCCGCCCCCGCCGGGGCCCGTCCTGGGCGTGCGCACCGTGCGCGACGGCGTCGACCCGCGCACGCTGCTGGCGGAGGCCACCGCCGTCACCGTGTGGGGGCCGAGCGGTCCCGAGCGGCGCGGCTGGCTGGCCGGTGCGCACCGCGAGCGCCTCGGCCTGGACGCGCCCGCGGGCCCGGACGCGCGCCTGGACGCACGGCTGCTGCTGCGGGCCTGCCGTGGCTGACCGGCCGGCGGGCGCGCAGCCGGACCCGGGTTCGGGGCCGGGCGTGGGGGTGGGCGTGGGTGAGGACGTGGTGCGCAAGGTGCTCGCGGCCGCGCCGGTGGCGGCCGCCGCCACCGGCGCGGCCGCTCCCCTGGTGCGCGGGCGCGCCCTGCTGTCCGTCGCGGTGGACCTGGAGGCGCGGCGGACCGACCTGGTGGACCTGGTGCGCCGCACCGAGCGCTGCCGGCTCTCCGAGGCGCTGGCGGCGGTCGACTTCTGCATCGACACGGCGGTGCGCTGGGCCGGGTGGGCCGACAAGCTCGACCTGCTCGTGCCGCGGCTGCCCGGCAGCGTCCCGCCGGCGGTGGTGGGCGTGCTGGGCGGCGGGCGGCTGCTGCCGACCGTGCGCAGCGCGCTGGCCGTCCTGGCCGCCGGCGGTTCGTGCGTGCTGACCGGTGGCGGGGCGCTGGAGCGGCTGGCGGACGCCGTGGTCACCGAGTTCGGCGACGGGGCCGCGGCCGCGCTGCCGGGCGATGCGGCCACCACCGCGCTGCTGGCCGGTGGCGTGGAGGTCCTGGACGCGCGCTGGGCGGGGCCGGAGTTCACCGCCGCGGTGCGCCGCGCGGCGGCCGCCGCGGGCACCCGGGTGCTGCCGCCGGACGGCGCGGGACCGCCCTCCGACGCCGGGCTCCTGGCGCCCCTGCTCCGCGACGTCTCCCTCGCGGGCTGACCGCCCCCCCTCCCCCCGGTGATCGAGGAGGTGACGACTTCCTCGATCACCGGGGGAACCCGTCGGAGGAACGGCGGGGTGCGCGGGAGACCGGTGCCCGGGGACCGCATCCTCCAGCCGACAGGGGTGGTTGCCGATGCGAGCGGTGAAGACCACCACCCACTCGGAGGAACCGGTGACCACGAACGACCCCGACCGCAGGAGCGCCGGCTCGTGGTGGGCCGACCGCGGCATCGCCGTGAAGGTCCTCACCGCCGTGTGCCTGGCCGCGCTGGTAGGCGTCCTCGTCGGCGTGACGGGGCTGCGCTCCCTGAGCACGGTGAGGGACAGCGCCACGTCCATGAACGAGGAGGGGGTCACCGCGATCCGCGCCATCGACGACGTCGCGGTGCAGTTCCGCGAGGCCCGCATCGACTTCCTCAGCCACGTCATCAGCACCGACCCGGCGGCCAAGGCCGACAAGGAGCAGCAGCTCGTCGAGGACCGCGACGCGGTGCAGGAGGCGCTGGCCGCCTACAAGCTGACCGACCAGACCGGGCGTCAGGAGCACGTGCAGGCCTTCGAGGAGAACTGGGCCGCCTACACCGAGCTGCGTGACGCCGAGGGCCTGCCGGCCAGCCGTGCCGGCGACCTGGAGCGGGTGAACGAGGTGCAGGAACAGCTCAGCGAGCACACCGCCGCCATGAACGAGGCCCTCGCGACGCTGCGCGAGATCGACAGCGCAGCCGTCGACGAGCTCGCCGCCGACGTCGAGGCGACCTACACGACCAGCCGCACCACCGTCCTGGTCCTGCTGGTGGTGGGCATCGCCGTGGCGCTGACCGCCGGTGCCCTCGTCGCCCGCTCCCTGGCCGCCGGGCTCGGCAGGGTGCAGGCCGTCGCCGACGGCCTCAAGGGCGGCGACCTGACCCGCACCGCGGGGCTGACCTCCGCCGACGAGCTGGGGCGCACCGCGCAGTCGCTGGACGCCGCGACCGCGCAGCTGCGCGAGCTGGTCGGCACCATCGACACCGCCTCCGCCGGCGTCGCGGCCTCCGCGCAGCAGATGTCGGCGATCTCCACCCAGATCGCCGCCGGTGCGGAGGAGACCTCCGCGCAGGCGGGCGTGGTCTCCGGCGCCGCCGAGGAGGTCTCCTCCACCGTCCAGACGGTCGCGGCCGGCTCGGAGCAGATGGGCGCCTCGATCCGCGAGATCTCCTCCAACACCGACGAGGCCGCCCGCGTGGCCTCCGAGGCCGTGCACGTCGCGGAGGCCACCAGCCGCACGATCGCCGCGCTGGGCGAGTCCTCCCAGGAGATCGGCTCGGTCGTCAAGGCCATCACCGCCATCGCGGAGCAGACGAACCTGCTGGCGCTGAACGCCACCATCGAGGCCGCCCGGGCCGGGGAGATGGGCAAGGGGTTCGCCGTCGTCGCCGGCGAGGTGAAGGAACTGGCCCAGCAGACCGCCCGCGCCACCGACGACATCTCCCGGCGCGTGCAGGCCATCCAGTCCGACGCCACCGGCGCCGTGGGGGCGATCGGGGAGATCTCCGCCATCATCGGCCGCATCAACGACTTCCAGGTGACGATCTCGTCCGCGGTGGAGGAGCAGACCGCCACGACGGCGGAGATGAACCGCAACGTCGCCGCGGCCGCCGCGTCGTCCGGCGACATCGCCACCAACATCGCCGGCGTCGCCGACGCCGCCTCCTCCACCGCCCAGGCCGTCACCGAGTCGCAGCAGACCAGCGCCGATCTCGCCCGGACCTCCCGGGAGCTGAGCGCCCTCGTGGCGAGGTTCCGCTACTGACCCGCCGCTGACCCGGCCCGGCACCGCGGAAAACCCCTCGCCCGCGGTGCCGGGAGGTTCCTACCGTCGTCGCGTGACGACTTCCGCGCAGGAGAGGGACACCGCGCACCCCCTCGACCCGTACGGGTGGGACGAGGGCTGGGAACTCGCGCTGGCGCAGCACCACCGCGACCACCCCGGCCCGCTCGTGCCCGCCCGCGTCGTGCGCACCCACCGCGGTGCGCTCGACGTGCAGACCCCGCTGGGCCCGCAGCGCGTCGGCGCACCGCGCGCTCTGCTGCCGGAACCCACCACCGGCGACTGGGTGGTGCTCGGCCTGGCCGGCACGGACCCGGAACTGCTCGCGGTGCTGCCCCGGCGCACCGCGCTGAGCCGGGCGGAGGTCTCCGGCCGCTCCACCGAGCAGGTCCTGGCCGCCAACGTCGACACCGTCGTCGTGGTCGTCGCTCCCGCCCGCAGGGCCCCGCTGGGCCGGGTCGAGCGGTTCCTCACCCTGGCGTGGGACTCCGGCGCCCGGCCGCTGGTGGTGCTCACCAAGACCGACCTGCTGTCCGGGCGGGAACTCACGACCGCCCTGGCCGAGGTGGAGTCCGCCGCACTGGGCGCCGGCGTGCACGCGGTGAGCGCCGAGCGCGGTGCGGGGATCGAGGAGCTGCGCGGGGAGCTGTCCGGGACCGTCGTGCTCCTCGGCCCCTCGGGGGCGGGCAAGTCCACCCTCGCCAACGCGCTGCTCGGCGAGGACCGCCTCGCCACCGCCGCCGTGCGCGCCGGGGACGGCAAGGGCCGGCACACCACGGTCCACCGCGAACTGCTGCCGCTGCCCGGTGGGCTGGTGCTCGTGGACACCCCCGGCCTGCGCGCCGTCGGCCTGCGCGGGGGCGGTGCCGCCGAGAGCCTGCAGCGCACGTTCGCCGACGTGGAGGACCTCGCGGTGGACTGCCGGTTCGGCGACTGCACCCACACGTCGGAACCCGGGTGCGCGGTGCTGGCCGCGATCGGTGCCGGGGTGGTCGACCGGCGCCGGCTGGACAGCTACCGCAAGCTGGAGCGCGAGCAGGAGTTCCTCGCCGCCCGCACCGACGCGCGGTTGCGGGCGGAGCGCACGCAGCGGTGGAAGGCGATCCACCGGCAGCAGCGCGCGCACCGCCCGCGCCCCTGAACCCCTCCCCCGGGGCTCCGGGGTCAGCTGTGCGGGATCAGCCCTGCGCGCCGCCGCGGGCCGCCTCGCGCGCCGCGTCGTACGCGGGCCGGATGACGTCGGCGGCCAGCGCCAGGCGGTCCGGGAACGGCAGGAACGACGCCGCCAGCGAGGTGATGGTGACCCGCTCGACGTCCTCCAGGGTCCAGCCGGCCCCGTCGGCCAGCAGCGCGAACTCCCGCGAGAGGCTGGTGGCCGACACCAGCCGGTTGTCGGTGTTCACCGACACCGAGAAGCCCAGGTCCTTCAGGACGGTGACGGGGTGCTCGGCGACGCTGGTGGCCGCGCCGGTCTGCACGTTGCTCGACGGGGCCAGCTCCAGCACCACACCGCGGTCGCGCACCCAGTTCGCGACCCGGCCGAGCCGGGCGTTCGGCAGGCCGAGCCGGTCGGTGCCGCCGGTGAACTCGATGTCCTCGACGATCCGCACGCCGTGGCCGATGCGCTGCGCCTGGCACGGGAACAGCGCCTCGGCGATGCTCTCCACCCCGGCGGCCTCCCCGGCGTGGATGGTGACGGGGAACTGGGCGGCGTGCAGCAGGTCGAACGCCTCGCGGTGGCGGGCGGGCGGGAACCCGTCCTCGGCGCCGGCGATGTCGTAGCCGACGACGCGGCCGTCCGGGTCGTCGCGGTGCCGCAGGGTCAGCTCGGCGATCTCCAGGGACCGGTCGGCGTGCCGCATGCCCGTCAGCAGGGTGCCGACGCGGATGGTGCGCCCGGCCTCGGCGGCCAGGCGCTCACCGCGGCGCATCCCCTCCTCCACCGCGACGACGACCTCGTCGAGGGTGAGGCCGCCGCGCAGGTGCTGCTCGGGGGCGTAGCGCAGCTCGCCGTAGACGACGCCGTCCTCGGCGAGGTCCAGGACCGCCTCGGTCGCCACGCGCGCCAGGGACTCGGCGTCCTGCATGACGGCGACGGTGTGCTCGAACGTCTCCAGGTAGCGGACCAGGGAACCGGAGTCGGCGGACTCGCGGAACCACTCCGCGAGCTGCTCGGGGTCGGTGGTGGGCAGGGTGTGCCCGTTGGCCGAGGCGATCTCCACGATGGTGGACGGCCGCAGGCCGCCGTCGAGGTGGTCGTGCAGGGAGACCTTGGGCAGGGCGCGCATGTCGTCGAGAGTGCTCACCCCCCGATCCTGACAGCCCCGGCCCGCTCCTAACCTGCGGGCGTGTCCTCCCCCGCCCCGGCCGCGCTGAGCGTGCGCGACGCCACCGCCGACGACGCCGCCGCCTGCGCGGCCCTGTACGCCCCGTACGTGCGCGAGACGGCGATCTCCTTCGAGTCGGAGCCGCCGGACGCGGCGGAGCTGGCCCGGCGCATCGCCCGGGCGCAGGAGCGGCACGCCTGGGTCGTCGCCGAGGAACCCGGCGAGCGGGGCCCGCGCGTGGTGGCGTACGCGTACGCCGGGCCGTTCTCCGGCCGCGCCGCCTACCGCTGGTCGTGCGAGGTGAGCGTGTACGCCGAGCTGGGCCGCCGCCGCAGCGGCGTCGGACGCCTGCTGTACGGGGAGCTGTTCGCGCGGCTGGAGCGGCGCGGGTACCGCTCGCTGTTCGCGGGGGTGGCCGAGCCGAACGAGGCCAGCGCCGGGCTGCACGCGGCGATGGGGTTCGAGCGCGTCGGCACCTACCGGAGGGTCGGGTTCAAGCACGGCGCGTGGCGGGACGTCACGTGGTGGCAGCGCACGCTGGGCGAGGACGGCCTGGCGGGCGAGCCGCCCGCGGAGCCGCGCTGACCACCGCCACCACGGTGGCCGAGGTCAGGTGCGGCACCGCCAGGCTGCCCGAGGGGCGTCGGCGCAACGCGCTGCGCGCCGCCGCCGCCGTGAGCCGCTCCCGCCGCGCTCGGCTGGCCACCCGGAACACCGGCGACTTCACCCACCCGGGGCTGGAGCTCGTGGATCCCTGGGCCGCTCCGGGGTGACCGCTCCCCGCGGGGTGGACCGCACCGCTGGCGCCGCTCGCCGGGCGGGGCGCGCGGGGCGGACGTAGCGTCGGCGCGGCGGCCGCGTGCGCCGCCCCACCGACCCCGCGCGAGAGGAACCCCATGTCCGTCGCGAACAGCGGCACCGTCGAGCTGGGCGGCAAGACCGTCCACCGCCTCGGCTACGGCGCGATGCGCATCACCGGCCCCGGCATCTGGGGGCCGCCGGAGGACCACGACGAGGCCGTGCGCGTCCTGCGCCGGTCCGTCGAGCTCGGCGTGACGTTCATCGACACCGCCGACTCCTACGGCCCGTTCGTGTCCGAGGACCTCATCAAGGAGGCCCTGCACGACGGTTCCGGCTACGGCGACGTCGTCATCGCCACCAAGGGCGGCCTGACCCGGCACGGCCCGGACGTGTGGCCGCCGCTGGGCCGACCGGAGTACCTGCGCCAGTGCATCCTCATGTCGCTGCGCCGCCTCGGGGTGGAGCGGATCGACCTGTGGCAGCTGCACCGCATCGACGCGAAGGTGCCCCGCGAGGAGCAGTTCGGCGAGATCAAGTCGTTCCTCGACGAGGGCCTGGCGAAGCAGGTGGGCCTGTCGGAGGTCGACGTCGACGACGTGAAGGCCGCGCAGGCCGCCGGGCTCCCCGTCGCGTCGGTGCAGAACCGCTACAACCTCGGCGACCGCCGCGCCGAGGAGCTGCTGGACTTCTGCACCGAGCAGGGCATCGCGTTCATCCCGTGGGCGCCCGTGGACGCCGGGACCCTCGCGCGCCCGGGCGGCCCGCTGGACGCGGTCGCGGGGAACCACCCCGGCACCACGACCGGTCAGCTGGCGCTGGCGTGGCTGCTGCGCCGCTCCCCCGTGATCGTGCCGATCCCCGGCACCTCCTCGGTGGAGCACCTCGAGGAGAACTGCGCCGCGGCCGGCGTCGAACTGACCGACGAGGAGTTCCGGGCCCTCACCGACGCCGCCTGAGGGACGCCCGGACGGCGACGACCGCAGCGACCGGGTGCGCCCCGGTCGCTGCGGTCGTCCGCCCCGAGCGGTGCGGGTCAGCCGCCGAGCTGGTCCGCCAGGTCGTCGGCGAACTCCTGCTGACACGCCTGCTGGGCGGCGACGTCGTCGCCGGCCTGCTCCATGCACGCCGTGATGTCAGCGCTGTTGTCGGCGATGAAGTTGCCGAGGGCGATGGTGATGGCGAGGAACACCGCCGAGGCGAGGACTGCCAGGACGCTGGTGACCACGCCGGCGATCGCCACCCCGCGGTTGGTCGCCTCACCCCGCTTGGCGCGCTTCATCCCGACGATGCCGAGGATCAGCCCGATGATGCCCGGGACGATCCCGATGCCCAGGAACCAGCACAGCAGCAGGCCGACGATGCCCAGGATCAGCGACGCCAGGCCCGCGCCGTTGCGGGGCTTCCCGCCGTAGGCCGGGTCCTGGTAGCCGCCGTACTGGTTGCCGTACTGGTTGCCGTACTCGTTGCCGCCGTACTGGTTGCCGTACTGGTCGTTGCCCGGCGTCGACATGTCGTCCCCTCGTTCGGTGCGGTCGCGGCTGTCGTTCTCGCGCCGATCGTGTCAGCTCGGGCGGGACGGGGCACGTGGGGCGCGCGGGAGCGCCGGGCTCAGGCGGTGACGCGGCGGTGCACCAGCGGCACCGCCGCGGGTGCCGCGCCACCCACCGCGAGACCGGGCTCGAGCGCCTCCAGCGCCCACGCGAAGCGCTCGGGGGTGTCGGTGTGCAGGGTGGCGATGCGCTGCCCGGCGCGCACGGCGTCCCCGCGCACGGCGTGCAGCTCGACGCCCGCGCCGGCCTGCACGGACTCCTCGCGGCGGGCGCGGCCGGCGCCGAGGCGCCAGGCGGCCACGCCCACGGCCATCGCGTCGACCTCGGTGAGGAAGCCGTCGGCCGGGGCGAGCACGTCGTGGGTGTGCGCGGCGGTGGGCAGGGGCGCGTCGGGGTCGCCGCCCTGCGCGGCGACCATGCGCCGCCAGGCGTCCATGGCGCGCCCGTCGGCGAGGGCGTCGGCCGGGTCGACGGCGTCCAGCCCGACGGCGGCGAGCATCTCGCGCGCCAGCACCAGGGTGATCTCCACCAGGTCCGCGGGGCCGCCGCCGGCGAGGACCTCGACGGACTCGCGCACCTCCAGCGCGTTGCCGGCGGTGCGGCCCAGCGGGGTGGACATGTCGGTGACGAGCGCGGTGGTGCGCACCCCCGCGTCGGTGCCCAGCGCCACCATCGCCTCGGCCAGCGCCACCGACTGCGCCAGCTCCTTCATGAACGCCCCGGAGCCGGTCTTGACGTCCAGGACGAGCGCGCTGGTGCCCTCGGCGATCTTCTTGCTCATGATGGAGCTGGCGATCAGCGGGATCGCCTCCACGGTGCCGGTGACGTCGCGCAGCGCGTAGAGCTTCTTGTCCGCCGGGGCGAGGTCGCCGGTGGCGGCGCAGATCACGGCGCCGACGTCGATCAGCTGCTGCCGGATCTCGGGCAGCTCCAGGCAGGCGCGCCAGCCGGGGATGGACTCCAGCTTGTCCAGGGTGCCGCCGGTGTGGCCGAGGCCGCGCCCGGACAGCTGCGGCACGGCCGCCCCGCAGGCGGCGACCAGCGGCGCCAGCGGGAGCGTGACCTTGTCGCCGACCCCGCCGGTGGAGTGCTTGTCCACGCTGGGGCGGGGCAGGTCGGTGAAGTCCAGCCGGGAACCGGAGGCGATCATCGCGGCGGTCCAGCGGCTGATCTCCTCGCGGGACATGCCGTTGAGGAACACCGCCATGGCCAGCGCCGACATCTGCTCCTCGGCGACCTCGCCGCGGGTGTAGGCGTCGATCACCCAGTCGATCTGGGCGTCGGACAGGCGGCCGCCGTCGCGCTTGGTGCGGATGACGTCGACGGCGGCGAACCGCTGGGTCACGGGCGGGGCTCCTCGGTGGGGTCGCTGGGGGCGGGGGTCCTGCGGGCGGGGTCGTCCAGGTCGTGCGGGCCGAACGCGTCGGGCAGCACCTCGGTCATGGGCAGCACCCCGCGCGGGGTGTCCACCAGCAGGGCGGGGCCGCCGAACTCGAACAGCAGCTGGCGGCAGCGCCCGCACGGCATGAGCACGTTCCCGGCGCCGTCGACGCACGCGAACGCCACCAGCCGGCCGCCGCCGCTCATGCGCAGCTGCCCGACGAGGGTGCACTCGGCGCACAGCGTCACGCCGTAGGAGGCGTTCTCGATGTTCGCCCCCGACACCACGCGCCCGTCGTCGACGAGCGCGGCGGCCCCCACGGGGAACCGCGAGTACGGCGAGTACGAGTGGGCCAGGGCCGCGCGCGCCGCGGCGCGCAGGGCCTCGAAGTCGGGTCCGGGACGGGTCACGGTCTCCTCGCTCACGCCGGGTACGGCTCTCCGCTGGCCGCCGGGGGACGCACCCGCCCGACGAAACCGGCCACCGCGAAGATCGTCGCCAGGTACGGCAGCGCCGACAGGAAGCTGGCCGGCACCGCCGAGCCGTACGGCAGGACGCCCACGAGGGTCTGCAGGGCGGCGAAGAACCCGAACAGCAGGGAGGCCGCCACGGCGCCCTTGGGGGTCCAGCGGCCGAAGATGACGGCGGCCAGGGCGATGAACCCCTTGCCCGCGGACATGTTCTCGGTGAACGGGCCGATGGTGCCGACGGACAGGAACGCCCCGCCCAGGCCCGCCATGCCGCCGGCCACGACCACGTTGACGTAGCGCATGCGCAGCACCGGCACGCCGACGGTGTCGGCGGCCTTGGGGTGCTCGCCCACGGCGCGGGTGCGCAGGCCCCAGCGGGTGCGGAACAGCACGACCTGCAGCGCCACGATGAGCACGTACATCAGGTAGACGACGACGTTCGCCTCGAACAGCAGCGGCCCCAGCACGGGGATCTCCGAGAGCACCGGGATCGCCACCGGCTGCAGGACGCCGGGCGAGTTGAACCGGGCGGTGTCGGACTGCATGAGCGCCTTGTACGCCCAGCCGGTGAACCCCAGGGCGGCGGCGTTGAGGACCACGCCGAGGATGACCTGGTTGACGCGGTAGCGGATCGCGAACACCGCCAGCAGCCAGCCGACCACCGCGCCGGACAGGACCCCGCCGACGACCCCGGCGCCGAGGCTGCCGGCCAGCGAGCCGACGAGCGCGGCCGTGAACGCGCCGGTGAGCAGCTGCCCCTCGATGGCGACGTTGACGACGCCGCTGCGCTCGCCGAGCACCCCGGCCAGCGCGCCGAGGATGAGAGGGGTGGCCAGGAACACCGTCGAGCGCAGCAGCCGCACCACGTCGATGGAGGAACCCTCCCCGCCGCTCATGGCCCACGCCAGGAACGCCAGGACGAACGCGACGACCGCCACCCCCGCCACGAGCGGGGTGCGCCGCGAGCGGAAGCCGCGGGCCAGCTGGTACAGGCCCAGCAGGGCCACGACACCGCCGAGCACGACCGGCGTGGCGGTGCCCGGCAGGGTCAGGTCGGGCAGCGTCACGACGGTGTCCCCGCCGAAGGAGAACGTGGCGTCGCCGGGGCCGGAGCCCAGGCCCCAGCCGACCACGGTCGCCAGGCCGACGAGCAGCAGCAGCGCGCCGGACACGCCCCGCGCGCGCCGGCCGGCGCGCGGCTCGGTGCGCTCGCGGTCCTCGACCGTCCCCGGTCGCGTCAGCGCGCTCACCGGCTCCACCCCCCGGCCAGCTCGGTGCCGACGCCGCGGCCGCCGGCGCGCAGCCGGAACACGGCCCGCACGAGGGCGGGCGCGGCGATGAACAGGACGATGAGGGCCTGCAGGACCCCCACCAGGTCGACGGGCACGCCGGTGGCCGACTGCATCTGCACACCGCCGGCGCGCAGGCCGCCGAAGAGCAGACCGGCGCCGACGACGCCCCACGGGTTGTTGCGGCCCAGCAGCGCCACGGTGATGGCGTCGAAGCCGATGCTGCCGGCGACGCTGCCGGTGACGCTACCGCTGACGCCGAGGACCTGCGAGGCGCCGGCCAGCCCGGCCAGCGCACCGGACAGGCCCATCGCCACGACCTGCAGCCGGCCCACGTCCATGCCGGCGGTGCGCGCGGCGTCGGCGTTGGCGCCCACGGCGCGCAGCCGGAACCCGAGGCGGGCCCGCTCGAACAGCCAGTGCACGCCCAGCGCCGCCAGCAGCGCCAGCAGCAGGCCGGCGTGCACGCGCAGCGACCCGCCCAGCAGCGCCGGCAGGGTGGCGCTGGCGTCGACCTGCTCGGAGATGGCCTGCCCGTAGGGCGGGCGCTGGAACCCGGGGACGCCCAGCAGGAAGATCAGCAGGTTGATCGCCACGTAGTTGAGCATGATCGTGGTGATGACCTCGTGGGCGCCGGTGCGCGCCTTCAGCCAGCCGACGATCCCGCCCCAGAGGGCGCCGCCGAGGACGCCGCCGACCAGGGCGACGAGCAGGTGCAGCACCACGGGCAGGTCGAACGTGAACCCCAGCCAGGCCGCGGCGATCGCACCCAGGATGACCTGGCCCTGCGCGCCGATGTTGAACAGGCCCACCCGGAACGCCAGGGCCACGGCGAGACCGCCGAGGATGAGGGGGGTGGCGTTGACCAGCGTCTCGGAGACGGGCCCCAGCGCACCGGCGCCGCTCAGCGCCGGGCTGTAGACCGCGCCCTCCAGCAGGGCCACGTAGGCGTCGCGCACCGCGTACCAGGCGTTGGAGAACGTGTCCCACGGGTAGGTGAAGAAGTACCCCGCCGCGGCGCGGGTGCGCGCGTCGCCCACGGCGATGAGCACCGCCCCGACGATCAGGGCGCCGAGGACGGCGAAGGCGGTGACGAGCCACTCGCCGCCGGCGCTGGGCCGGCGGCGGCGCGGGGTGCCCGCCGGCGGCTGGACCGGCGTCGCGGGGGCGTCGGTGCTCACGGGGTTCCTCCCTGCGGCTGCGCGCCAGCCATGAGCAGGCCCAGCTGCTCGGAGTCGGCGTCGGGGCCGACCTCGCCGGCGATGCGGCCGCGGTACATGACGACGATGCGGTCCGCGAGGGCGCGCACCTCGTCCAGTTCGGTGGACACGAGCAGGACGGCGGCACCGCGGTCGCGCTCGGCGACGATCCGCTGGTGGACGAACTCCTGGCTGCCGACGTCGACACCGCGGGTGGGCTGGGCGACCACGAGCAGCTTCAGCGGCCGGGACATCTCCCGGGCCAGCACGACCTTCTGCTGGTTGCCGCCGGAGAGGGTGGAGACCGCGGCGTCCGCGCCGGGGGTGCGGATGTCGAACTCCGCGATGCGCTCGGCCGCGTTGCGCTCGACCGCGGCGCGGTCCACGGACGGGCCGGCGGAGAACCCGGGGGTGTCGACGAGGTCGAGCACGAGGTTCTCGGCGATGCTGAAGGACGCGACGAGGCCGTCGTGCAGGCGGTCCTCGGGCACGTACCCGACCCCGCGCTGCAGCACCTGCCGCACCGGCAGGCCGGTGACGTCCTCCCCGGCCAGGCGCACCGCGCCGGAGTCCACCTCCTGCAGGCCGACGACGCTGCGGGTCAGCTCGCTCTGCCCGTTGCCGTCGACGCCGGCGACGGCCAGCACCTCGCCCGCGCGCACCGTGAGGCTGACGTCGTCGAGCAGGACCGCGCCGGAGGGGTCGGCCAGTCGCAGGCCGGTCACCTCCAGCACCGGCTCGCCGGGGGTGGCGGGGGCCTTGTCCACGACCAGGCGCACGTCGCGCCCGACCATGAGGGCGGCCAGCTCCTCGGCCGAGGCGGTGGGCTCGGCCGAGCCGACCACCCGGCCGCGGCGGATGACGGTGATGCGGTCGGCGACCGCCTTCACCTCCCGCAGCTTGTGCGTGATGAAGACGATGGAGGTGCCCGCGTCCGCCAGCTCGCGCATGACCCGCATGAGGTCGTCGGTCTCGGCGGGGGTGAGCACGGCCGTGGGCTCGTCGAGGACGAGGACCTTCGCCTCGCGCAGCAGGGCCTTGAGGATCTCCACGCGCTGCTGCACGCCCACGGCGAGGTCGCCCACCGGGGCGTCCGGCGGGACGGCCAGGCCGAACCGCTCGGAGGTCTCCACCACGCGCGCCCGTGCGCGGCGGCGGTCCAGCAGACCGCCGCCGCGGGTCATCTCCGCGCCCAGGACGATGTTCTCCGCGGCGGTGAAGCCGGGCACCAGCATGAAGTGCTGGTGCACCATGCCGATGCCCGCCGCCATCGCGTCGCCCGGGGAGGAGAACTCCACCGGTTCCCCGTCGACGAGGATCTGCCCCTCGTCGGGCGTGTACAGCCCGTACAGCACGTTCATCAACGTGCTCTTGCCGGCACCGTTCTCGCCCAGGAGGGCGTGGATCTCGCCCTCGCGCACCGTCAGGTCGATCCCGTCGTTGGCGACGAGGGACCCGAAGCGCTTGGTGATGCCTCGGAGTTCCAGCTCCACGTGCGCGTCGTCCCTCTCGTCGCCGCTGAACCGCTCGCTGTCGTCGGGCCGGTGCTCAGCCGGCGGTGATGGCGTTCGGGGAGGTGATCTCGATGCTGCCGTCGATGATGCCCTGGCGCACCGTCTCCAGCTGGTCCTTCAGCTCCTGGGGGACGTCGTCCTCGAACTGGTTGAAGGGCGCCAGGCCCACGCCCTGGTTCTCCAGGGTGCCGACGTAGGAACCGGTGGGGGCCTCGCCGTCGGCGGCCGCCAGCACGTACTCCTTCACCGAGTCGGTGAGGTTCTTCGTCACCGAGGAGACGAAGTACTGGCAGTACTGCGCGGCGCTCTCGCAGCCGTCGGTGTCCACCCAGATGAGGTTGAGGTTCCCGCCGGCGGCCTCGGCGGCCGCACCGGCGCCCAGGCCCGCCTGGCCGGCCACCGGCATGATGATGTCGGCGCCCTGGGCGGCGAGGGTCTCCGTGATGGAGCGCCCCGCGGCCTGGTCGGTGAAGCTGTTGGCGAAGGTGCCGCCGCCGGGGTTGTTCTCGTCCCAGCCGAGGACGCGCACGTTCGTGCCGTTCTGCTGGTTGTAGTGCTGCACGCCCTCCCAGAAGCCGTCCATGAAGATGGTGACCGGCGGGATGGGCAGGCCGCCCCAGGTGCCGACGACACCCGTCTTCGTCATGCCGGCGGCGAGGTAACCGCCCAGGAAGGCGGCCTCGGCGGTGTTGTACTGCAGGCCGTAGACGTTCTCCAGCTCGGAGGCGGAGTCGATCTCGGCGAACGACTGCTCGGGGTTGGCGGAGGCGACCTCCTTCATGGCGTCGGACATCAGGCCGCCGACGCCGATGATCGTGTCGCAGCCCTGCTGCACCTGCGCCTGCAGGTTGGGCACGTACTGCGTGTCGTCGGCCGAGGGCACGTAGGAGATCTCGATGTCCGGGTTCTCGGCCGCGGCGGCCTCCATTCCGGCCCAGGACGACTGGTTGAACGAGCGGTCGTCCACGCCGCCGGTGTCGAGCACCATGCAGGCCTCGTACGCCTCGCCGCCGGAGGTGCCGCCCTCGGCCGCCGTCTCGGTGGGCCGCTCGCCGCAGGAGGCGAGGAGCAGGGCGGCGGCACCGACGGCCACGGCCGGGGCGAGGCGGGAGAAGGTCTTCACGGTGGTCCTCCAGGTCGTCCGGCGCGAGCGTCCGGCAGTCGGGGCGCGGGACGTCGAAGCCACATCGACGTGCGCCCGGTCATCGTAGTGCGCAACCTGCCGCGCTCAGGTCCGCTCGGCGCGCAACGTGCCCGATCGTGACCTCGGACACCCCTCAACGGAGCAGCGCGCGGGGCTCAGCGCAGCAGCGCGCGGGGAGCCGACGCCGCGGCCGCCAGCACCCGCACCCCCACCGCGAGCGCTCCCTCGTCCGGGGCGTAGTCGCCGCGGTGCAGGTCGTGGCGCGCACCGCCCGGCGGGTGGGTGCCCAGGCGCAGCATCGCCCCGGGCACGTGGTGCAGGTACCAGGCGAAGTCCTCCCCGCCCAGCGACTGCCGGGTGGGCAGCACGGCGTCGGCGCCCAGCGTCGTGCGCGCGGCCTCCTCCAGCACGGCGGTGGCGCGCACGTCGTTGTCCACCGGCGGCACGCCGCGCACCAGCACGACCTCGGCGCGCACGTCGTAGGGGCGCACCAGGTCGGCCACGACGTCCTCGACGAGCTCCCCGGCGTGCTGCCACGCCTCGGTCTCCATGCACCGCAGCGTGCCCTGCGCGTACCCCTCCGCGGGCACCGCGTTGGCGGCGTCGCCGGCGTGCACGGCGCCCCAGGTGAGGTTCACGCCCGAGCGGGGGTCGACGCGGCGGGTCAGCACCGCCGGCAGCTGGGTGACCACCTGCCCGAGGGCGAAGACGAGGTCGCCGGCCAGGTGCGGTCGCGAGGTGTGCCCGCCGGTGCCGGACAGGCGCACGGTCACGTGGTCGGAGGCTGAGGTGATCGGGCCGGCCTTCAGCCCGACGGTGCCCACGTCCAGGCTCGGGTCGCAGTGCAGCCCGTACAGCGCGGCGACCCCCTCCAGCACCCCGGCGCCGACGAGGTCCAGCGCACCGCCGGGCATGACCTCCTCGGCCGGCTGGAAGAGCAGGCGCACCCGGTGGCCCAGCGCACCGGCGCGGTGCAGGTCCGCCAGGACCAGGCCGGCGCCGGCGACGGCGGCGGTGTGCACGTCGTGGCCGCAGGCGTGCGCGACGCCGGGCACGGCGGAGGCGTACGGCAGGCCGGTGGTCTCCTCCAGCGGCAGCGCGTCGAGGTCGGCGCGCACGGCGACCGCGGGCCCGCCCTCGGGGCCGACCTCGGCGACCAGCCCCGTGCCCGGCAGCAGGCGCACCGCGAGGCCGGCACCGGTGAGCAGCTCGGCGACGGCGGTGGTGGTGCGGCGCTCGGCGCGCGCCAGCTCGGGGTGGGCGTGCACGGCGCGGCGCAGCGCCACCACGGCGGGCAGGTGCGCCGCCGCCAGCGCCGCGGTCAGCTGCGGGGTCGCTCCGACGGTCGCCGCCGGGCGGGCGGCGGCGGTGGCGGTGTCGTTCCCGGTGTCGCTGCTCATGGGCTGCCCACGCTACTCCCGCCCGCGCGGCCCGCCGCTCACACGACGGAGTCCAGGCCCGCCTCCTTGGCGCGGGCCACGAGCTTCTTGACCTCCTGGGCGCGGGCGCGCGTGGTGACCAGCAGGGCGTCGGGGGTGTCGACCACGACGAGGTCGTCGACGCCCAGCAGGGCCACGACGCGCCCGTTGGCGGGCACGACGAGCCCGCCGGCGACCTGCTCGGTGAGCACCAGGGCGGCGTCGCCGAGCACGCGCGGCTCGTCGACCTCGGCGGGCAGCAGCTCCGCCAGCGAGGAGAAGTCGCCGACGTCGTCCCAGCCGAAGGTGGCCGGGACGACGGCCACCCGCCCGGCCTCGGCGGCCGGCTCGGCCACCGCGTGGTCGATGGCGATGGACTGCAGGGCCGGCCACTGCTCGGCCAGCACCGCGTCGCGGCGGGGGGTGTCCCAGGCGTCGGCGATGCGCTGCAGGCCGGCGTGCAGGGCGGGGACGTTCTCGGCCAGCAGCTCCAGCAGCACGTCGGCGCGGGAGACGAACATGCCGCCGTTCCAGCGGTAGTCGCCGGTGGAGAGGTAGGCGGAGGCGGTGCGCGCGTCCGGCTTCTCCTTGAACTGCAGGACGCGGCGGGCGTTGGGGGCCCCCTGCAGGCGCAGCCGCTTGCCCAGGCGGATGTAGCCGAAGCCGGTGGCCGGGTGCGAGGGCGCGATGCCGATGGTGACCACGAAGCCGCGGCGGGCGGTGACCACGGCCTCCTCGACGGAGGACTCGAAGTCGTCGCGGCCGGAGATGTTGTGGTCGGCGGCGAAGGAGCCGAGCACGGCGTCGGGGTCGCGGCGCACCAGGACGGCGGCGGCCAGCCCGATCGCGGCGGCGGAGTCGCGCTGGCACGGCTCGCGCAGGATGTTCTCCGCCGGCAGCTCCGGCAGCTGGGCGGCGACGGCGTCGGCGTGCGCGCGCCCGGTCACCACCCACGTGCGCTGCGCCTCGGTCAGCGGCAGCAGGCGGTCCCAGGTGGACTGCAGCAGGGTGCGCCCGCGGCCGGTGAGGTCCAGCAGGAACTTGGGCCGGTGGCTGCGCGAGAGCGGCCACAGCCGGGTGCCGGCCCCGCCCGCGGGCACGACCGCGTGGAAGTCGGACAGGTCGATCTGCGCGTCCTCGAGGTCGTCCACCGACCACAGCGGCGCCCCCGCGCCGCCCGTCGTGCTCGTGCCCCCGCCGGTCCCGTCCTGCTCCTGCACGCCTGGCCCCTCCCCCTCGTCCGGATCGACGGGGCGAACCTACCGGCGCCCCCGGCGCCGGGGGCGCGATCCGGCCCGGCCGGGACCACCGGCCGGGCTAGGATGAGGTGAGCCTCACCTGTTCGGGCCAGAGGTCCCGCACCCCGTGAGTCCTTCGTCACAAAACCTCCGCACCGACCTCCGCAGCGCGATCGGCCACCCCCGCGCGCCTACGATGGACGTCGGACGCCGCCACCCGTGCGCCGGAGCCCGGGAGGAACCGGCGTCGGACGAAATCGAGGAGGACGCCGGTGGCCACGAGCCTCACCCCGCCGTCGCAGGGGAAGAAGAGCGGGATCAAGCCCGCGGGCACGCTGTACCGCGGACGCGAGGGCATGTGGTCCTGGGTGATGCACCGCATCTCCGGCGTCCTGATCTTCTTCTTCCTGTTCGTGCACGTCCTGGACACCGCCACGGTGCGGGTGTCCCCGGAGGTGTACGACGCGGTGATCGAGCAGTACAAGAACCCCGTCATGGGCCTCGGCGAGGCCGGCCTGGTGGGCGCCGTGGTGTTCCACGCCCTGAACGGGGTGCGGATCATCCTGGTCGACTTCTGGCACAAGGGCACGCAGCACCAGCGCAAGCTCTTCTGGGGCGTCGTCGTCGTGTGGTTCGCGCTGATGGTGCCCTTCCTCGTCCGCCACCTGACCAACGTCTTCACCCACTGAGGCGGCCCCGATGAGCGCACCCGAGCAGACCCCCGGCGGCAGCTACGCGCCCGCCCTGGAGACCCCCCGCTCCCCGTACAAGCGCAGCCGCTCCACGCGCCCGAACTGGGAGCTGCACGGCTGGCTGTTCATGCGGATGTCCGGCCTGGCGCTGATCGTCCTCGTCTTCGGCCACCTGTTCATCAACCTCGTCCAGGGCGACGGCATCCACCAGGTCGACTGGGCGTTCGTGGCCGGCAAGTGGTCCAGCCCGTTCTGGCAGACCTGGGACCTGCTGATGCTGTGGCTGGCGCAGCTGCACGGCACCAACGGCGTCCGCACGGTCATCAACGACTACGCCGAACGCGACGCGACGCGCTTCTGGCTGAAGATGGCGCTGTACCTGGCCACGGTGATCGTCCTGGTCGTCGGCACCCTGGTCATCTTCACCTTCGACCCCTGCGCGGACCCCACGCGGAACTTCGACTTCTGCTCGGCCCGCTGAGCGGCCACCACCAGCACTCAGGGAGGCAGTTGTGCAGACGCACCAGTTCGACGTGGTCATCGTCGGCGCCGGCGGCGCGGGGATGCGCGCCGCGCTCGAGGCGGGCCAGCGGGCCCGCACGGCCGTGCTCACCAAGCTCTACCCGACGCGCTCGCACACCGGTGCGGCCCAGGGCGGCATGTGCGCCGCCCTGGCGAACGTCGAGGAGGACAACTGGGAGTGGCACACCTTCGACACCGTCAAGGGCGGCGACTACCTCGTCGACCAGGACGCGGCCGAGGTGATGTGCAAGGAGGCCATCGACGCGGTCCTGGACCTCGAGAAGATGGGCCTGCCGTTCAACCGCACGCCCGAGGGCAAGATCGACCAGCGCCGCTTCGGCGGCCACACCCGCGACCACGGCAAGGCGCCGGTGCGGCGCTCCTGCTTCGCCGCGGACCGCACCGGCCACATGATCCTGCAGACCCTCTACCAGCAGTGCGTCAAGCACGAGGTGGAGTTCTTCAACGAGTTCTACGTGCTCGACCTGCTGATGGTGCCGGCCGACCAGGCGCGCACCGGCGACGAGATCGAGGGCGCCGTCGGGCAGCCGGCGGCCGAGACGCCGCCGTCCATCGGCGTGCCCGGCGACAAGCGCGTCGCGGGCGTCGTGGCGTACGAGCTCGCCACCGGTGAGATCCACGTCTTCCAGGCCAAGTCGGTCGTCCTCGCCACCGGCGGGGCGGGCAAGGTCTACAAGACGACCTCGAACGCCCACACCCTCACCGGCGACGGCATGGGCATCGCCTACCGGCGCGGCATCCCGCTGGAGGACATGGAGTTCTTCCAGTTCCACCCGACCGGCCTGGCGGGCCTGGGCATCCTGCTGTCCGAGGCCGCCCGCGGCGAGGGCGGCATCCTGCGCAACGCCGACGGCGAGCGGTTCATGGAGCGCTACGCGCCCACCATCAAGGACCTCGCGCCGCGCGACATCGTGGCCCGCTCGATGGCCAACGAGGTGCGCGAGGGCCGCGGCGCCGGGCCGAACAAGGACTACGTCCTGCTCGACCTGACCCACCTGGAACCGGCGCACATCGACGCCAAGCTGCCGGACATCACCGAGTTCGCCCGCACCTACCTCGGCGTCGAGCCGTACACCGAGCCGGTGCCGGTGTACCCGACCGCGCACTACGCGATGGGCGGCGTGCCGACGAACGTCGAGTCCGAGGTCCTCTCGGACAACACCCACGTCGTCCCGGGCCTGTACGCCGCGGGCGAGGTGGCGTGCGTGTCCGTGCACGGCTCCAACCGCCTGGGCACCAACTCGCTGCTGGACATCAACGTCTTCGGCCGCCGCGCCGGCATCGCCGCCGCGGAGTACGCGACGAAGGCGCAGTGGGTCGCACTGCCCGAGGCCCCCGAGGCCGCCGTCGTGGCGCAGCTGACCGAGCTGCGCGACCGCCCCGCCGGCTCCGAGCGGATCGCCGCGATCCGCTCGGAGCTGCAGGAGACGATGGACGCCAACGCCCAGGTGTTCCGCACCGAGGCCACCCTCAAGCAGGCCCTCACCGACATCGAGCGGCTCCGGGAGCGCTACGCGCGCGCCGCGGTCCAGGACAAGGGCAAGCGCTACAACCTGGACCTGCTCGAGGCGCTGGAGCTCGGCTTCCTCCTGGACCTCGCCGAGGTGATGTGCCTGGGCGCCCTGGAGCGCAAGGAGTCCCGCGGCGGTCACTTCCGCGAGGACTACCCCAACCGCGACGACGTCAACTTCATGCGGCACACGATGGTGTACCGCGAGGCCGGCGTCGACGGTCAGCCCACGATGCGCCTGGACTTCAAGCCCGTCGTCCAGACGCGCTACCAGCCGATGGAGCGCAAGTACTGATGTCCGACTTCGAGACCACTCCGCGCGAGACCAGCGGCGAGGCCGGTTCCGCCAAGTCCGCCCAGGCCGCGTCCGAGCGCGACGGCGGCGCGAAGCCCCGCGAGGGCGGCAACATCGGCGGCACGGGCGAGGTGCCCAGCTTCGAGGTGACGCTGAAGATCCGCCGCTACGACCCGGAGCGCGACTCCGAGCCGCGGTGGGAGGAGCACCGCCTCACCATGTACGGCACGGACCGCGTGCTGGACGCGCTGCACAAGGTGAAGTGGGAGGTGGACGGCTCCCTGACGTTCCGCCGCTCGTGCGCGCACGGCGTGTGCGGCTCGGACGCGATGCGCATCAACGGCGTGAACCGGCTCGCGTGCAAGGTCCTGCTGAAGGACCTCAACCTCGACAAGCCCATCACCGTCGAGCCCATCAAGGGCCTGCCGGTGGAGAAGGACCTCCTCGTGGACATGGAGCCGTTCTTCGCCTCCTACCGCGAGATCATGCCGTTCCTCATCACCAAGGGCGCCGAGCCGACCCGCGAGCGCATCCAGTCGCAGGTGGACCGCGAGCGCTTCGACGACACCACCAAGTGCATCCTGTGCGCCGCGTGCACCTCCAGCTGCCCGGTGTTCTGGACCGACGGGCAGTACTTCGGCCCGGCCGCCATCGTCAACGCGCACCGGTTCATCTTCGACAGCCGCGACGCCGGTTCCGACCTGCGCCTGGAGATCCTCAACGACAAGGAGGGCGTGTGGCGCTGCCGCACGACCTTCAACTGCTCGGAGGCGTGCCCGCGCGGCATCCAGGTCACCAAGGCGATCGCCGAGGTCAAGCAGGCGATCATCGCCCGCAAGTTCTGATTCCGGCGCCCACCCGGCGCCGCACCCGCCAGGCCCGTCCCGCTCGCGCAGCGGGGCGGGCCTTCGCGCGTTCGCTCCCCAGGGGTCAGGATGGGGACCGTGCGCCACCAGGACCGCTACCTGCAGATCAGCCGTGTCCTGTACCGGCACGGGCTCGGCTACTTCGTCCACGCCCTCGGCCTGGAGCGCTGGGTGCGCCCCGAGCGCGTCGCGGCCGCCCGCGCCCCCAGCGGTGAACCGCACAGCGTCGCCGTGCACGTGCGGCTGGTGCTGGAGGAGCTGGGCCCCACGGCGGTGAAGCTGGGGCAGATCCTGTCCACCCGCCCGGACCTGCTGAGCCCCGCCTTCCAGCAGGAGCTGGAGAAGCTGCAGGACCGCGCCTCGGCGGTGCCGCTGGAGGTGGTGCGGGCCGCGGTGCGCGAGGAGCTGGGCGCCGACCCCGAGAAGGTCTTCCGCCGCTTCGACCCGGTCCCGCTGGCCAGCGCCTCCATCGGGCAGGCCCACGCGGCCACGCTCACCGACGGCACCGAGGTCGTCGTCAAGGTGCGTCGGCCGGGCGTGGTGGAGGAGGTGGAGGCGGACCTGGAGATCCTGCGGGCCCTGGCGGCGCGCGCGGCGCAGCGCTGGTCCGCGGCCGCCGACTACGACCTGGTGGGCCTGACGACCGACTTCGCCGACACCCTGCGCGCGGAGCTGGACTACCTGCAGGAGGCGCAGAACGCCGAGCGCTTCGCCCGCAACTTCCGCGGGGACCCCGACATCCACGTCCCCCAGGTGCACTGGGACACCACCACCTCGCGCGTCATCACCCTCGAACGGCTGCGGGGCACGAAGATCAGCGACCTGCGGTCCCTGGACGAGGCGGGTGTCGACCGCAGCGCGCTGGCGGCGCGGGCCACCCGGCTGATGGCCGACATGGTCTTCGAGCACGGCTTCTTCCACGCCGACCCGCACCCGGGCAACTTCCTCATCGAGCCCGGCGGCCGCATCGGCCTGCTCGACTACGGCATGGTCGGGGAGGTCGACGAGCGCACCCGCCGGCACCTGGCGGCGCTGCTGGCGGCCTTCGAGCGGCGCGACCCCGCGCGCATCGCGGCGGCCTTCGCCGACATCGGCATCACCAAGCAGCGCGTGGACCGCGGCCGGCTCACCGCGGACGCCGCGTACCTGCTCAGCCGCTACGAGGGCCTGCCGCTGGGCAAGGTCCGCATCGGCGACATCGTGCGCGACGTGCTGGAGATCCTGCGCCGGCACCACCTGGCGCTGCCGCGCAACCTCGCGCTGGTCGTGAAGATGATCGTGATGACGGAGGGCCTCGGCTCCACGCTGGACCCCGGTTTCCAGATCGGCACCGTCCTGGGCCCCTACGCGCGCCGGCTGGTGATGGGGCACGTGGACCCGGTGGCCATCGCGCGGCGGCTGCGCCAGGCGGGCCTGGACGCGGCGGCGCTGGGCGTGGAGCTGCCCGGGCAGCTCGGGCGGCTGCTGGACGTGCTGGACCGCGACGGGGTGTCGGTCTCGGTGCGCACCGACGAGCTGGACCCGCTGGTGGAGCGGGTGGAGCGCATCGGCAACCGGCTGGTGGTGGCGCTGGTGACGGCCGCGGGCATCGAGGCGCTGGCGCTGCTGGCCTCCACGGACCCGGACCGGCTGAAGCCGCACGAGACGAAGGTGGCCGCCCTGGGCGCCGCGGCGGTCGGCTCGCTGACGGCGTACCTGGGGTGGACGGCGCGCGGACGGCGGCGCCGGCGCTGACCGGCACCGCACCCCGGCACCGCACCCCGGCACCGCACCCCCGGCACCGCACCCCCGGGGCGGCGCCCCGGGGTGGCCGCGGGGCCCCGCCCTCCCGCATGATCGGGCCGTGACCTCCCCCGGCAGCACCGTCCTGTCCGGCGTGGGCGTCCGCTTCGGCGAGCGGGAGGTGCTGCGCGGGGTGGACCTGGACGTCGGCCCCGGTGAGCTGCTGGCGGTCGTCGGCCCCTCGGGCGCGGGCAAGTCCACGCTGCTGCAGGTGCTCGCCGGGCTGCGCGCCCCCGACACCGGCACCGTCCGGCGCCCGGACGACGGCCCGGGCCGCACCGCGCTCGTCGCCCAGCAGGCCCACCTGCTGCCCTGGCGCACGGTCGCCGGCAACGTGGCGCTGGGGCTGGAGTACCGCCGCAACGGCGGGCGCTGGCCCGCCGGGCGCCCCGGCACCGGCGAGCGGGTGGCGCGGGTGCTGGGGGAACTGGGCATCACCGAGCTCGCCGCCCGCCGGCCCGGGCAGCTGTCCGGGGGCCAGGCGCAGCGCGTCGCGCTCGCCCGCGCCGTGGTCACCGGCCCCTCGCTGCTGCTGCTGGACGAGCCGTTCGGCGCCCTGGACCCGGTGACCCGCGCCGAGCTGCAGGACTGGCTGGGCGAGGTGCGCTCGCGGCTGGGCACCGCGATCGTGCTGGTGACGCACGACCTGGACGAGGCGCTGCTGCTCGGCGACCGGGTGGCGCTGCTCAGCGGCAGCCCCGGCCCCCTGGAGGTGGTGGCGAGCGGCGTGCGCGAGCGGGGCGACCTGGCCGACGGCGGCGCCCGGCGGGTGCTGCTCGAGCGCTTCCCCGGCGGCGCTCACCTCCGCGCCGACGCGCAGGACCTCACCGGTGCCGCGCCCACGGGGGCGAGCGCCGCCGCGGCCCCCGCGCCGCGCGCGACGGGACGCCGGCAGCTGCTGCGCGCCGGTGCGGCCACGGCGCTGCTCGCCGCGCCGTTCGCCGCCGAGCTGGCGACCAGGGCGCCCGGCCGCGCGGTGGCCGCGGGCACCACCGCCGTCCCCGGCGGGCCGCTGCGCACCGGGTACCTGCCGATCACCGACGCCGCTCCCCTGCTCGTCGCCCACGCCGACGGCGAGCTGGCCAGCCAGGGCCTGACGGCCCCGCGGCCGGTGATGTTCCGCTCCTGGCCGGACCTGGCGGAGGCCCTGCAGGCGGGCGCCGTCGACGTCGTCCACATGCTCATGCCCCTGGCCGTGCAGCTGCGCCACGCCGCGCAGGTGCCGGTGCGGGTGCTGATGTGGAACCACGTCAACGGCTCGGCGCTGACGGTCGCCCCGGACGTCGGCGACGTCGCGGACCTGGCCGGGCGCACGGTGGCGGTGCCGTTCTGGTGGTCGGTCCACAACGTCGTCGTGCAGCAGGTCCTGCGGGCCGCGGGGCTGCGCCCGGTGCTGCGGGGCGAGGCGTCCGCGGCGGAGGGCACCGTGAAGCTGGTGCTGATGGCCCCCTCGGACATGCCGCCGGCGCTGGCCGCGGGCGAGGTCGCCGGGTTCACCGTGGCCGAGCCCTTCAACGCGGCGGTGGAGGTGCAGGGCGTCGGGCGGGTGCTGCGCTTCACCGGGGACGTCTGGAAGGACCACGCCTGCTGCGTGACGGTGGTGCACCAGCGGCTGCTGGACGAGCGGCCCGAGGCCGCCGACGCCGCGGTGCGCGGCCTGGTCGCGGCCCAGCGCAGCCTGCGCGCCGACGGCGCGCGCGGTGCGCGGCTGCTCTCGGAGGGCGGGTACCTGCCGCAGCCCCTGCCCGCGCTGCTGCGCACCTTCTCCGGCGAACCGGGCGAGGAGCACCTGCGCAGCGGGGCGGTGCAGCACCCGGACTGGCACCAGCAGCGGATCGGCTTCCAGCCGTACCCGCACCCGTCGTACACCGCCGAGCTGGTGCGGGCGATGGGGACGACGGACGTGGTCGGCGACACGGCGTGGCTGGCCGGGCTGGACCCCGCGGCCGTGCACGCCGACCTGGTCGACGACGGGCCGGTGCTGCGGGCCCTGGGCGGGAGCGCCGGGCTGGCGGGCTTCGGCACCTCGGCGCAGCGCACGGAGGTGATCGCGCCGTGAGCGCCGCGGGCCGGTGGTGGCCGCGGACCGCGGCGCTGGCCGCCACGGTCGGCGCGTGGTGGCTGGTGTGCGACGTGCTCGCCGCCGGCGACCCCGTGCTGTCCCGGACGGGGCCGTGGTCGACGGCCACCGCGCTCCTGGAGCTGCTCGGGCGGCGCTCCACGGCGCTGGACGTCGCGGCGAGCCTGCGCCGGCTGCTGCTGGGCCTGGCCCTGGCGGGAGCGGCGGGCGTGCTGCTCGGCCTGCTGCTGGGCTCGCGGCGCCGCCTGGAGCACGCGACGGCGCCGGTGGTGGCGGTGCTGCGGATGACCTCCCCGCTGGCGTGGGCGCCGCTGGCGGTGGTGCTCCTGGGTGTCGGCGACGCCCCCGTCACGGCCCTCGTCGCCGTCGCGGCGCTGTGGCCGGTGGCCCTGGGCACCGCCCACGCCGTGCGCACGGTGGACCCCGCCCTGCTCGCGGTGGCGCGGTCCCTGGGCGCCTCCCGCGCCGAGGTCCTGGGCACGGTGGTGCTGCCGGCGCTGCGCCCGCACGTGCTGAGCTCGCTGCGCCTGGCCCTGGGGATCGGGTGGGTGGTGCTGGTGCCCGCGGAGATGCTGGGCGTCGACTCCGGCCTGGGGTACGCGGTCCTCAACGCGCGCGACCAGCTCGACTACCCGCGCCTGGCCGCCACCGTCGTGCTCATCGGCGCGGTCGGCTTCCTGCTGGACCGGCTGCTGAACGTGCCGGCGGCCCCGGTGGGCGTCGAGCGGGCCGGGGCGGTCGCGGCGGCGGGGCCGGTGGGGGCCGGCGGCCGCGGGTGACGGCCAGCGCGGGCGGCGGCGAGCAGCCGGTTCAGGCGAACGGCGCGAGCGGCGCGCCGGCCCCCTCCAGCGCCGCGCGCACCCGCCGGGCGATGCCGACCGCACCGGGGGTGTCGCCGTGCACGCAGATCGACGCCGCGGCCACCTCCACGTCGCTGCCGTCGACGGCCCGCACCCGCCCCTCGGTGGCCAAGCGCGCGCAGCGGCGGGCGATCTCGTCGGCGTCGTGCAGGACGGCGCCGGGCTCGGTGCGGGGCACGAGGGTGCCGGCGGGCGTGTAGGCGCGGTCGGCGAACGCCTCGGCCACGGTCCGCAGCCCCGCCCGACCCGCCAGGTCCAGGAACCGCGACCCCGGCAGGCCCAGCACGGCCAGCGCGGGGTCGTAGCGGCGCACGGCCTCGACGACGGCGGCGGCCTGCGCCTCGTGGTGCACGAGCGCGTTGTAGAGGGCGCCGTGGGGCTTGAGGTACGTGACGCGGGTGCCGGCGACGCGGGCGAGGGCCTGGAGGGCGCCGATCTGGTAGAGCACGTCGTCCGTCAGCTCCGCGGGGGCGACGTCGACGAACCGGCGCCCGAAACCCGCCAGGTCCCGGTACCCCACCTGGGCGCCGACGGCCACGCCGCGCGCGGCCGCCAGCTCGCAGGTGCGCCGCAGCACGGTGGGATCGCCCGCGTGGAACCCGCACGCCACGTTGGCGCTGGTGACGACGTCCAGCAGCGCCTCGTCGTCACCGAGGGTCCAGCGCCCGAAGCTCTCACCGACGTCGGCGTTCAGGTCCACGGACGGTCCCCCTCAGGACGTGGGCAGGGACGGGCTCACGGGCCGCAGCGGAGCCGGCGCCACGTGCGGCTTGCGCCGGTGCCCGACGTGCCAGCCCATCTGCCACAGGAAGTGCCCCAGGCTGCCGCGGTCGCGCACGGCCGCGAGCTTGCGCAGCATCGTCGCCGCCCCGGACCCACCACCTGGTCCGGGCGGCGGCACGTCCGCCGGGTCCGGCGGGACGTCGCGGTACCGCTGCTCCAGCCACGCCTCGGCGGCGCCGTAGTCGAAACCCTGCCGGTACAGGTTCCGGAACGTGGAGCGCAGCCGCACGTGCACCACGGCCTCGGGGACGAACACCAGCGGGTGGCCGGCGAGCTGCAGCCGCCAGCTGAGGTCGGTGTCCTCCAGGTGCAGCGCGCCGGGGTCGAACCCGCCGACGGCCAGGAACGCGGAGCGGTGCACCCCCATGTTCCCCGCACCGGCGTGCGGCAGGTGCGGCGGGAACGGCGAGTTCTGCAGGCCGTCCTGCTGCTGCAGGCTGCGCGCGGCGAGCGTCCACGGGTCGTTCAGCTCGTCCGTGCCGAAGCGGCCCGCCACGAAGGAGTGCTCCGCCAGGGCGCGCGCCACGGCGTCCAGCCAGCCGGGTGCGACGACGTCGTCCGCGTCGCAGAACACCAGCCACTCGCCCCGCGCCAGCCGTGCGCCGGCGTTGCGCGCGGCGCCGGCGCCCCGGCGCGCGGAGGCGTCGACCCAGCGCAGCCGCGGCAGGCGGCCGGTCCAGGCCTCGACCAGTTCGCGGGTGCCGTCCGTCGAGCCGTTGTCGCAGACCAGCACCTCCCAGGTCAGGCGGGACTCCTGGCGGGCGAGCGCGGCGAACTGCTCGACGAGGGTGTGCGCCGCCTGGTACGTGGCGATGACGACGGAGATCCGCACGGGCACGGCGTCGGTCTCCGCGCTCACCGGGACCACCGCCGGGAGGGCTTCTCGGCCCACACCGCGCGCACGGCGGGGCGGCCGGCGAGCAGCTGCCCGAGCGTCGCGTAGCTCCAGGGTGCTGCGGCGACGTCCGCGGGCAGCAGGTCCAGCGCGTGCGAGAGCGCCTCGGCGCGGGAGAACCGCGGCAGCTCGGCGGGGTCGCCGACGTCCGGGTCGCCGCGGGTGTCGTGCAGGAGGATCACCGCGCCGGGGCTGAAGGGGCGCACGATGCGGCCGGCCACGGCCGGCACCTCGTCGTGGACCCAGTCCTGCGCCCAGCCGGACCACAGGACGACCTCCAGGCCGAGGGAGCGGAAACCCAGGACCTGCGGCAGCGTCTGCGCCCCGTAGGGGGGACGGAAGAACCGCACGGGCCGGCCGGTGACCTGTTCGAGGCGGTCCTTGCCCTCGCGGACGCGGGCGACCGCCTCGCGGGTGCCCAGCGCGCTCAGGCGGGTGTGGTCGATGCCGTGCAGCTCCACCTCGTGCCCCTCGTCGAGCGCGCGGCGCACGATGCCGGGGTGGGCCTCGGCGCGCTCGACCAGCACGAAGAACGTGGCGCGGACCGAGCGCTCGGCGAGCACGTCCAGCAGCGCCGGCGTCTGCTCCGGGTCGGGACCGTCGTCGTAGGTGAGGGCGACGACCCGCTCGTCGGTGTCGGCGCACAGGACCGTCGAGGCGCCCCGCAGCGCGCGGTTCACCGGGCGGGCCCACGCCGGCTGGGTGAACCTGCCGGGCGCCGGGCGGTCGAAGTCGGCCGCGCGGCGGCGGACCAGGACGTCGGGCCCCGTGTCGGGGAACCTGTGGAACGGACCACCCGCCGTCGGCGCGGGTGCTGTGGTGCTGACCATGTGCGAGCCCTTCACTGCGCGGGCTCCACGGCCCGGCGCTCCCCCCGGCACCGGAGAACGCGACCGGTGCGCCCAGCCCCCCGACTGCGGCGGGACGATGCTAGGGCAGTCGGGTGCCCCGGCGAACGGTGGATCGGCGCCCGGATGCCCCCGTCCGAGGGGGATTCCACTCCTCCGGGGCGCTGTCGCGACGTTCGGTGATGAACCTCCTGCGTTCCGTCGCGCTGCCCGCTTACCATCGGTCGTCCGCCCGTCGTCGCGCGTCCCGGCACGCGCCCGGAACCGAGGTCGGTCAGTGGTCAGAACCATCGGCAGGTCGTACGGACCGGCGGTGCGCCGGCTCCTCCGGAGCACCGGCGCCTGCGCGCTCGCCCGTGCCGCCCGCACCGTCGCCGTGGGCCCGGTCCGTGCCGCGCCGACCGCACCGGCGTGAGCGGCGCCGCGCGGCTGCTGCCCGCCGGGGACCGCGCCTGGCTGCTGGAGCCCGCCGACCCCGCGGCCCTGACGGCCTTCGCGCGCGAGCTGGAGCAGGACGCGCCCGCCGGGGTCGAGGACGTCCTGCCGGCGGCCCGCACCGCCCTGGTGACCCTGCGGCCCGGCGCGGACCGCGACGAGGTGGCCCGGCAGGTGCTGCGGCGGTGGGAGGCGCTGCCGACGGGTGACGGCGCCGGTACCACCGACGACGGGGACGGGGACGGGGACGGGGACGTGGTGACGGTCCCGGTGCGCTACGACGGCGAGGACCTCGAGGAGGTGGCCGGACTGCTGGGCGTGGGCCCCGCCGAGGTCGTCGCCCGGCACACCGGCGCGACGTGGACGTGCGCGTTCGTCGGCTTCGCCCCCGGGTTCGGGTACCTGCGCGGCCCCGGTGCGCGCCTGGCCGTCCCGCGCCGCGCGCAGCCGCGCACGGCCGTGCCCGCCGGGGCGGTCGCGCTCGCGGACGGGTGGAGCGCCGTCTACCCGCGCCGCTCCCCCGGCGGCTGGCGGCTGATCGGCACGACCGCGCTGACGCTGTGGGACCCGGCGGCGGACCCGCCGGCGCTGCTGCGCCCCGGCACCCGGGTGCGGTTCGCGCAGGTGGCCGGGTGAGCGGCGCGGCGGCGCAGGGGGCCGGGACGCTGGAGGTGGTGGCGCCGGGGCCGCTGACCACGGTGCAGGACCTCGGCCGTCCCGGCGCGTTCCGCTGGGGCGTCGGTGCGGCCGGCGTCGCCGACCGGCGCTCCCTCGGCCTGGCCAACCGCCTCGTCGGCAACCCCGCGGGCCACGCCGCCCTGGAGGTGCTGCTGGGCGGCCTCGTGGTGCGCGCGCGCACCGACCTCGTGCTGGCGGTCACCGGTGCCGCGACGCCGGTGAGCGTGGACGGGGCGCCGGCGGGGTGGTCCAGCGCGCTGGTGCTGCCCGCCGGGAGCGCGCTGCGGCTGGGGACGGCCACCGCGGGCCTGCGCGCGTACGTGGCGGTGCGCGGGGGCGTGGCGGTGCCGCCGGTGCTGGGCTCGCGCAGCCGCGACACCCTCGCCGGTCTCGGCCCCGACCCCCTCGCCGCGGGCGACGTGCTGCCGGTGGGACCGGAACCGGAGCAGCTGCCCCGGCTGCGCACCGCCCCGGTGGCCGCCCCCGCGGCCGGCACGGTGGACCTGCGGGTGCGGCTCGGACCGCGCGCGGACCGGTTCACCGACCCCGGTGCGCTGTTCGCCGGGACCTGGACGGTGACCGCGCAGTGCGACCGGGTCGGCGCGCGCCTGGCCCGGCCCGCCGGGCAGCCGCCGCTGGAGCGCTCGACGACGGCGGAGCTGGCGCCCGAGGGGGTCGTGCTCGGCGCCCTGCAGGTGCCGCCCAGCGGTGAGCCGGTGCTGTTCGGCCCGGACCACCCGGTCACCGGCGGGTACCCGGTGGTGGGCGTGGTGCGCGACGCGGACGCCGACCTGGCCGCGCAGGTGCGTCCCGGTCAGTCGCTGCGCTTCCACCCGGCGGTGCGGGCGTGAACGGCGGCCCGCCCGGCGGCGAGGCCGTCGCGGTCCTCGCCGCGCTGTTCGACCCCGGCTCCTTCGCCCCGCTCAGCGACCCCGCGGCCGGCGGGCCGCCCGGCGTGCTCACCGGGTGCGGCACCGTGGCCGGGCGCGGGGTGTGCGCGATCGCGCAGGCGCCGGGGGCCGTCCCCGAGCCCGCGGCCGTGGACGCGGAGCTGCGCGCGCGGGCGCTGGCCGCCCGCACCGGCCGGCCCGTGGTGACGGTGCACGACGCCACCGGGGCGGGGACGGCCCGGGGCTTCGGGGAGCTGGTGCGCGGGGCGGTCGCGCTGTCCGGGGTGGTGCCGCAGGTGGCGGTCGTCACCGGCGCGGCCGACGCCGAGCGGGCCCTGCTGCTGCCGCTGGCCGACGTGGTCGTCGCCACCGCCGGGGCGCGCTCGGCGCTGGCGGACCCGGCCGCCGCGGCCGTCGTGACCGGCCGGGAGCGGGACGCGGCCGGGCTGGGCGGTGCGCAGCTGCACGCGAGCGCGACGGGCCGCGCGGCGCACGTCGCCGCCGGCGGCGCCGAGGCGGGGGCGTTCGTGCGCGAGCTGCTCGGCCACCTGCCCAGCAGCAACCTGGCCACGCCGCCGCGCCTGCCCGTCGAGCCCGTCGCCGGCGAGGAGCCCGACGACGAGCTGGAGGCCCTGCTGCCGGTGGACCCGGCCGCGCCGTACGACGTGCGCGAGGTGCTGGCGCACCTGGCCGACGACGAGGACGCGCCGCTGGAGCTGCACGCGCGGCACGCCGGCGGGGTGCTCACGGGGTTCACCCGGCTCGACGGGCGCAGCCTGGGCGTGGTCGCCACCGACCCGGCCGTGGCCGGCGGGTCGCTGGACGCCGCGGCCGCGGCGAAGGCCGCCCGGTTCGTGCGGTTCTGCGACGCGTTCGGGGTGCCGGTGCTCACGCTGGTGGACACCGCCGGGTTCGTGCCCGCCGGCGAGGACGACCCGGGCTCCCCCACCGCGGCCGCCGCGCAGCTGGTGTACGCGTACGCCGAGGCGTCGGTGCCGCTGCTCACCGTCGTCACCGGCCGCGCCCACGGGGCGGCGCTGCTCGCGCTGGGCTCGCGGCACGTCGGCGCGGACGTGGTGCTGGCGTGGCCGCGGGCGCGGCTGGGTGCGCGCGACGCGGTGGCGGAGGTGGCGGGCGAGGTGGCGCAGGAGGTGGCCGGTGGTGGTGCCCGGCCGGGCACCGGCGAGTGGGCGCAGCGGGTGGCGCGGCGGGAGGCGCTCGCGTCCCCCGGGGCGGCCGTGCGCGCCGGGGACGTGGACGCGGTGGTGGAGCCGGGCCGCACCCGCGCCCACCTGGCGCGGTGGCTGGAGGCGCTGGAGCGCAAGGCGGTGACCCCGCCGGCCCGCCGGCACGGGAACCTGCCGCTGTGAGCGGCGCCGGCGACTGGGTGGTGCGGGGGAACCCCACCGCGGAGGAGCTGGCGGCCGTGGTGGTCGCCGTCCTCGCCGCGGCCGCGCGGCGGCCCGGGGAGGAGTGCGCCGGCGACGGACCGGCCGCGACGTGGGAGGACCGCTGGGGCGAGCCGGCGTCCCTGCTGCGCCGGCCGCTGCCACCGGGCACGCCGCCCGGCTGAGGCCGCCGCCCCGCCCCGGACGGGCGGGGCGGCGGTCCGGGGTCAGCGCGGGATCATCCCGTGCGGGTCGATGACGAACTTCTGCGGTGCACCGGCGTCGAACTTCCGGTACGCCTCGGGCGCCTCGTCGAGGGAGATCGGGGTGGCGCCCACGGCCTTCGCGATCTGCACCTTGTCGTGCAGGATCGCCATCATCAGCTGGCGGTTGTACCGCATCACCGGGCACTGGCCGGTGGTGAACGACAGCGACTTCGCCCACCCGGTGCCCAGGTCCAGCGACAGCGATCCCTTCTTCGCCGCCTCGTCGACGCCGCCGGGGTCGCCGGTCACGTACAGGCCCGGGATGCCCAGCGCACCGCCGGCGGCGGTGATCTGCATGAGGGAGTTCAGGACCGTGGCGGGCGCCTCCTTCGCCGCCCCCTCACCGTGCCCGCGGGCCTCGAACCCGACGGCGTCCACGCCGCAGTCCACCTCGGGCACCCCGAGGATCTGCTCGATCTGGTCCCTCGGGTCGCCCTTCGAGACGTCGACGGTCTCGCAGCCGTTCTCCCGCGCGCGCGCCAGCCGCTCGGGGTTGAGGTCGCCGACGATGACGACCGCTGCGCCCAGCAGCTGCGCGCCGACGGCGGCGGCCAGGCCCACCGGCCCGGCTCCGGCGACGTACACGGTGGAGCCGACGCCGACACCGGCGGTGACGCAGCCGTGGAAACCCGTGGGGAAGATGTCCGACAGCATCGCCAGGTCGAGGATCTTCTCCATCGCCCGGTCCTTGTCGGGGAACCTCAGGCAGTTGAAGTCCGCGTAGGGCACGAGCACGTACTCGGCCTGCCCACCGACCCAGCCGCCCATGTCGACGTAGCCGTAGGCGGAGCCGGGCCGGTCGGGGTTGACGTTCAGGCAGATGCCGGTCTTGCGCTCCTTGCAGTTGCGGCAGCGGCCGCACGCGATGTTGAAGGGGACGGAGACGAGGTCACCGACCTCGAGGAACTCCACGTCCCGGCCCTTCTCCACCACCTCGCCGGTGATCTCGTGACCGAGGACGAGGTCCGGAGGGGCGGTGGTGCGCCCGCGCACCATGTGCTGGTCGGAGCCGCAGATGTTCGTCGCGACGAGCTTGAGGATGACACCGTGGTCGACGCGCCGGCCGACGTTGGCCGGGTTGACGCCGGGGCCGTCGCGCAGTTCGAACACGGGGTAGTCGATGTCCTGGACCTCGACCTTGCCGGGTTCGAGGTACGCGATGGCGCGGTTGCCGGTGCTGCTCGTCACGGGGACTGCCCTCCTCACGGCGGCGCCGGCCTCGGTGTCGGCGCCCGGGAGCACATCCCACCGCTCCCGGGCGCCGACCGCAAGGGCTGGGCGTCAGCCGGCCGTGGTGGGCACCGCGTTGCGCGCCACGACCGAGGAGTACCACAGGGCGCTGTCCTTCAGCGTGCGCTCCTGGGTGGTGTAGTCGACGTGGACGATGCCGAAGCGCTTCGAGAAGCCGTACCCCCACTCGAAGTTGTCCAGGAAGGACCACAGGTAGTACCCGGTGACGGGGGCGCCGGCCTCCACCGCGTCCAGCACGGCGGCCAGGTGGTCGCGCAGGTAGCGGGTGCGCTCCAGGTCGTGGACCCGGCCGGCGACGACCACGTCCGGGTACGCCGCGCCGTTCTCGGTGACCATCAGCTCCAGGCCGGGGTGCTCGCGGTGGACGCGCAGCAGCAGTTCCGTCATGCCGCGAGCGTCCACGCTCCAGCCCATGTCGGTCTTGTGACCGGGCAGCTCGGGGAACTCGATGAGGTGGTGCGAGCCGACCCAGGGGCTGTGCGCGCTGGCCCCGTGGCCGTCGGCCTCGGCGCGCGGGCCGGTGCCGTCCCAGGCCCGCACCACGGTGGGGCTGTAGTAGTTCACGCCGAGGACGTCCAGCGGCTGGTGGATCAGCTCCAGGTCACCGTCGCGCACGAAGGCCCAGTCGGTGACGTCCGCGGTGTCGGCCAGCACGTCGGCCGGGTAGCTGCCGCTGAGCACCGGGTCGAGGAACACCCTGTTCTGCAGGCCGTCGACGCGGCGCACCGCGTCGTGGTCGGCGTCGGTGGTGCCGTCGGTGCGGACCCAGGCGAGGTTCAGGGTCAGGGCCACCCGGGCGCCCGGCGCGGCGCGGCGCACCGCGGCGGCGCCGAGGCCGTGGGCCAGGTTGAGGTGGTGCACCGCGGCCAGCGCGGCCGCCGGCTCGGTGCGCCCGGGCGCGTGCACGCCGGAGGCGTACCCCAGGTACGCCGAGCACCACGGCTCGTTGAGGGTGATGAACGTGCGCACCCGGTCACCCAGGGCGCCGGCGACGACCTCGGCGTACTCGGCGAACCGCTCGGCGGTGGCCCGCGACGTCCAGCCGCCGGCGTCCTCCAGGGCCTGCGGCAGGTCCCAGTGGTAGAGGGTGACGGCCGGTTCGATGCCTGCGGCGAGCAGTTCGTCGACGAGCGTGGAGTAGAACGCCAGGCCGGCCTCGTTGACGGGCCCGAGGGCGTCGGCGGTGACCTGCGGGGTGATGCGCGGCCACGCGACGGAGAACCGGTAGGACGCCAGGCCCAGCCGCTCCATGGTGGCGATGTCCTCGCGGAAGCGGTGGTAGTGGTCGTCGGCGACGTCGCCGTTGTCGCCACCGGCCACCTTGCCGGGGGTGTGGCTGAAGGTGTCCCAGATGGAGGGCGTGCGGCCGTCCTCGGCTGCGGCGCCCTCGATCTGGTACGAGGCGGTGGCCGTGCCCCAGGTGAAACCTGGGGGGAAGGCGCGCTCGGCGCCCTGCTCGGTGGCCGGGGCCTGGCCGGGGACGGCGGCGGTGCCGGTGGGTGCGGTGGGGCGTTCCTCGGTGGTGGTCATGCGGGTCGGGGCCGCCGCCGGGGCGCGCGGCACCGCCTCCTCTCCGTGGGGTGCGGGGTGGGTGGTGTTGGGGTGGGCGTCAGCCCTTGACGGCGCCGGCCATGATGCCGCTGACGATCTGCTTGCCGAGCAGCACGAACACCACGATGACGGGCAGGGTGCCCACGAGGGTGCCGGCCATGATGATCGAGGTGTCGGGCACGTAACCGCTGCCGAGGTTGTTCAGCGCGACCTGCACGGTGGGCATCGAGGAGTTCAGCGCGATGACGGGCCAGAAGAAGTCGTTCCAGGCAGTCATGAACGTGAGCATCCCCAGCACCGCCATGCCGGGGCGGGCGATCGGCAGCACGATCGCCACGACGGTGCGCGTGGCGGAGGCGCCATCCATCTTGGCGGCCTCCAGCAGCTCGTCGGGCAGCGTCTGCACGAGGTACTGCCGCATGAAGAACACGCCGAAGGCCGTGACGAGCGAGGGCAGGATGACCGACTCCAGCCGGCCCGCCAGGTTCCAGTCCGACATGATCTTGTACAGCGGCACGACGCCCAGCGTCGGGGGGATCATCAGCGTGCCGATGGTCACGGCGAACAGCGCGTTCTTGCCCCGGAAGCGCAGCTTGGCGAAGGCGAAACCCGCCAGGGTGCAGAACAGCAGGGTGCCGACGGTCGTGACGCCGGAGACGATCAGCGAGTTGACGATGGCCAGGCCGATGGCCTGCTGCTCCAGGGCCGTGCTGATGTTCTGCCACAGGTACGGCCCCGGCAGGAACGGCGGCGGCGACTGCGTCATCTCCGCCATCGGCCGGCTCGCCGCGACGATCATGTAGTAGAAGGGCACGAGGAAGACGAACGCCGTGACACCCAGCAGCACGTAGGTCAGCCAGCCCGCGGCGTCGGGTGCGCGGTAGCGCCTGCGGCGTGTGGAGGACGGGGTGGGGGCCGCCAGCGCGGCCTCGCGGACACCGGTCGTCACGGTCATCGCCGGGCTCCTTCGCGGTCGCGGTCGCGCCAGCGGGCCAGCGCGGTGTTGAGCAGGACCAGGACGATGATGAGCAGGAACGTCACCCACGCGATGGTGGCGGCCCGCCCGAGCGCCCCGTACGCCCAGCCCTGCTGGTACATGTACAGGCCCAGCGTCTGGTACTGGTTCAGCGCCCCGCCGTCGACGCCGCCGAACAGCAGCGGCTCACCGAACAGCTGGGTGGCGCCGATGGTGGAGACGACGACGGTGAACAGGATCGTCGGCCGCAGCCCGGGCAGGGTCACGTGCACGAACTGCTGCCAGCGGTTGGCGCCGTCCAGGGCAGCGGCCTCGTACAGGTCCTGGGGGATGGACTGCATGCCGGCCAGGTAGATGAGGGCGTTGTAGCCCGTCCAGCGCCAGATGACGATGATGGAGATGGCGATCTGGGCGCTGAGGTCGCCGTTGCGCCAGTCCAGGGCGTCCACACCCACGAGGGAGAGCATCCAGTTCGCCAGCCCGGCGTCCCGGCCGAAGATCTGGGCGAACACCAGCGTGGAGGCCGCCACCGAGGTGGCGTACGGCATCATCATCGACACCCGGAAGAAGTTCCGGGCGCGCATGCGGTAGTTCAGCAGGTGCGCCAGGCCCAGGGCCAGCAGCAGCTGCGGGACGGTGGACAGCACACCGAGGGTGAACGTGTTCCACAGCGCGTTGTAGAAGGCGTCGTTCGTGAAGAGCCAGGTGTAGTTCGCCCAGCCGGTGAACTCCGGCTCACCGCCCAGCTCGTAGGAGTGGAAGCTGATCCACATCGTGTAGACGAGCGGGAACAGGCCGAAGGCGAAGAACAGCAGGAAGAACGGGGCGATGTAGGCGTACGGCGCGGCGGCGGCCTCGAAGCGGAACAGCCGGGAGCGCAGCGGGACGCGCTGCGCCGGGCTCTTCGGTCCGGGTCCGGCCGGCGCCGGTGGGGCGGTCGCGCTGGGTGCGCTCACGGCGTCTCCTCGCGGGGTGGGGTCGGGTCGGCTGGCTGGGGCGGGGGGGGCGCCGCGCGGCGGCCGCCCC